>CAUVMH010000006.1:0-41521 GCA_963552835.1 uncultured Streptococcus sp.
TTATTGATAATATCTGCAAGACATTAAAGTGTGTGGCTTCAGATATTGTCAATATTAAACCCCTAAAAGACGGTTTGACCAACACTTCGTTTTCATTTGACTGTCTAGGGAAAAAATATGTTTACCGACATCCGGGCAGGGGAACTGAAAATTATATCGATCGAGCTAGTGAAGCAGCTTCTATGGAAATTGCCGCAAAATTAAAGATTGACCGTACCTTTGTAGCTATGAACAAGGATGAGGGCTGGAAAATTTCAGAATTTATTCCCAATGCTAAGCAACTTGACTATGAAAATTGGGATGATGTGACAAAAGCAATGGACCTCTTGAGACGGTTGCACCAATCTGGAGAAAAAACGGGACATTCCTTTGACCAATTTGAGGGAATTGATGATTTTAGAGAAAAATTGAAGGCTAGAAATCGATTTGAGTTTGATGGTCTCGAGGAATTGGATGAAACTGTTTCAATTCTCAAAAACTATTTACAGAATGATCCGAAACAGGTTGTCCTTTGTCATGGCGATTCCTATAGTCCTAATTTTTTGTTGAATGAAGCAGGTGAAATGAGCTTGATTGATTGGGAATATTCTGGAATGGGAGAGCCAGCAGGAGATTTGGGAACCTTTATCGCGTGTTCCAATTATACCGTAGAGGATGCTGAAAAAGTATTGGAATTGTATTTGCAAGAAGTACCAGATAAGAAAACCAAACGTCACTATTTGGCTTATGTAGCAGTAACCTCATATTATTGGTTCTTGTGGGCTTTGTTCCAGGAGAGTGTCGGAAAACCAGTTGGTGAGTTCCTCTACATCTGGTATCGCTATACCAAACAATATGGACAACTGGCCCTTGACTTGTATTTGGAGGAAAACTAAGATGAAAACGACATCCGAAATTGAAGATTTAGTAGCAACTGAAACAAAGAGAAGATTGGAAGAAATGGAGTCACCAAACTACAAGTTTGTTCAACCCTTCCTAAAAAGTGATTTCATTTTAATCATCTCCATAGTCCTAATCAACCTTGTTTTGATTATCTTAGCAATGACGGGAGGAATTCAATAACATGTCTAAAATGAATGACTATATTCAACAAGAAACCATAACTGGAATTGTTCCCATGACCAATAAGGATCGTCAGTATTCTTTCTGGGATCTCTTTCTATCGACAAGTGGTTTTGCCATTGCTACTTGGTGTTACACCCAAGGGGCTTATGTAGCTCAATATTTGACCTTTAATCAAATGTTGATAAATATTTTTAGCTTTAACATTATCTGGGTCTTTATTGAATGTCTTCCTATTTTGTTTGCGGTTAAATATGGAATTGATTTGTGGATTTGGTTGAGAGCTGTTCTAGGAAAAAGAGGTGTGGCTCTGTTATCAACCATTATTAGCTTGGCTAACTTTGGATGGTATGCTGTTGCGGCCAATCTTTTTGCCAGTTCCATGATCCATTTGGCAAACAATTTTGGCCTTGGTTTGGACAAGGGAGTATGGGCACCTATTCTTGGTACCCTCTGTGTTCTGCTTGGAACGCTCATTGCTCTTGGAGGCCCGGAAGTGATTAAATGGACCAATCGCTTCTTGGTTATCGCCTTGTTGATTGTCGGTCTCATTATCGTTGGAATCTGCTTTGTCGCCGTTCCTATAACTGATATTATGAATATCCAACCAGCCACTCAAGGAGATTTGACGCCATTAGAACGCTTCATGCTCTCCGGAGAAGGAAATGTTGCCTTCGCTTTTTCTTGGTCTACACAGGCATTGGTTTTACCACGTTTAGCAAAATCAGAACGTAGTGGTTATTGGGCTACAGCCTTATCATACGGAGTTGTGGCTCCATTCTTCGTTGCGACTGGTGGAGTGATGGCTCTAGCCATGTTTGTCAAAACAGGTGTTTATGAAAGTGATCCAACAACGATGCTATCAACTCTAAGCACCCCAGCCTTTGCTCTCTTAAGTCTCCTACTAGTAGCCTTTGCCAATATTGGAACCCAGGGGACAGGATCGTATGTGAACTGTATGATTGTAAAAAGTGGGATGCCCAAAGTAAGCTATAAACTAATGGTTTGGATTGCCATGGTTTACGTGAGTCTACTCACTATCTGGGGAGGAGTAGAAGAGTATTTCGGATCCTTCATCTCCCTAGCCGCCTATATCCAGGGACCAATTATTGGTATGATAGTTGTCGATTATTTTATCTTAAGAAAACGAAAACTCGACTTGCGTTCAGCCTATTTCCTTGAAGAGCATGACGCCTACGAATTTACTAAAGGATTTAACTTAGTTGGCTTGTCTTGCGTATTTATCTCCTTATTGGTAGCGGTACTTTTTGTCTACAACCCTGTAACTGCACAAATTCAAAGTCCAATCTTTTTAATCACAACGGGTAGTGGTTTTACGGCGATATTCGGTGGCCTATTATACTGGCTAGCTAGTCTTACCCCATTGAGACATTATATGATGAAAGATCGAGATACAATTACGATTTAAGAAGAGAGGGGACTAAGGTTCCCTCTTATTTTATACTATTTTATACTGGCATTTTATGCAAACTTATCAGATTGTTCAAAATCTTGAAAAAGAGATGAAAGCGTTTGATAGATTTTCTAAGAAAGTGTATAATAAAAGTAGCAATATAGAAGGAGAAGTCCCATGGCAGTTAAAGATTTCATGACCCGTAAGGTAGTTTATATCAGTCCAGATACGACTGTAGCACACGCAGCAGATTTGATGCGCGAGCAAGGTTTGCACCGTTTACCTGTTATCGAAAACGATCAATTAGTCGGATTGGTAACAGAAGGAACCATTGCGGAAGCCAGCCCATCTAAAGCAACCAGTCTCTCTATCTATGAGATGAATTATCTTCTGAATAAAACCAAAGTAAAAGATGTAATGATTCGAGATGTCGTGACTGTTTCTGGCTATGCAAGTCTAGAAGATGCGACCTACCTGATGCTGAAAAATAAAATTGGGATATTACCAGTCGTAGACAATCATCAGGTCTACGGCGTAATTACAGACCGCGATGTTTTTCAGGCTTTCTTGGAAATCGCCGGATACGGAGAAGAGGGTATTCGTGTTCGTTTCATTACAGAAAATGAAGTAGGAGTACTGGGAAAAATTGTAGCTCTAATCGTAGAAGAAAATCTAAATATCTCGCACACAGTTAATATTCCGCGTAAGGATGGGAAGGTCGTCATTGAAGTTCAAATTGATGGAAAAATCGATTTGACTTCATTAAAGGATAAGTTTGAAAAAGAAGGAATTCAAGTGGAGGAGATCAGTCATACCTCTGCCAAAGTCCTTTAAACCAGAGGCTTTAGGGCCTCTTTTTTCTGCCACAAAAAGCGGTGAAAAGCAAAATATGGAAAGAAATGAGAGATTATGGTATAATAAAACGATATGAAAAGGAGTATCTATGGACATTTCAGAAATTCGTCAAAAAATTGACGCAAATCGTGAAAAATTAGCTTCTTTCAGGGGGTCTCTTTGACCTCGAAGGCTTAGAGGAAGAGATTGCCATCTTGGAAAACAAGATGACAGAACCTGATTTTTGGAACGATAATATCGCGGCCCAAAAAACGTCGCAAGAATTAAATGAATTAAAAAATACCTACAATACCTTCCGTAAAATGGAAGAGTTGCAGGATGAAGTTGAGATTTTATTGGACTTCTTAGCAGAAGACGAGTCAGTCCATGATGAACTGGTCGAGCAGCTAACCGAGTTGGATAAGATGATGGCCAACTACGAGATGACCCTTCTCTTGTCAGAACCTTATGACCATAATAATGCCATCTTGGAAATTCATCCAGGATCTGGTGGTACTGAGGCTCAGGACTGGGGTGATATGTTGCTTCGCATGTACACTCGTTATGGAAATGCCAAAGGCTTTAAAGTAGAAGTTTTGGATTATCAGGCAGGTGATGAAGCAGGTATCAAGTCTGTGACCTTGTTTTTTGAAGGACCGAATGCTTATGGCCTACTTAAATCAGAAATGGGTGTTCACCGTTTGGTTCGTATTTCACCATTTGACTCTGCCAAACGTCGCCATACTTCATTTACATCCGTAGAGGTTATGCCTGAACTGGATGATACTATCGAAGTGGAGATTCGTGAAGATGATATCAAAATGGATACCTTCCGTTCAGGTGGTGCTGGTGGACAAAACGTCAATAAAGTTTCAACAGGTGTGCGTTTGACACACATTCCTACAGGAACTGTCGTCCAATCAACGGTCGATCGTACCCAGTATGGAAATAGAGATCGTGCCATGAAGATGTTGCAGGCTAAACTCTATCAGATGGAGCAAGAAAAGAAAGCTGCGGAAGTTGATTCCCTCAAAGGTGAGAAAAAAGAAATTACATGGGGAAGTCAGATTCGTTCTTATGTCTTCACACCTTATACTATGGTAAAAGATCACCGTACAAGCTTTGAAGTTTCCCAAGTAGATAAGGTTATGGATGGAGACCTTGATGGTTTCATCGATGCCTATCTCAAGTGGCGAATTAGCTAAGAAAGAAAGGAACTCATATGTCAATCATTGAAATGAGAGATGTTGTCAAAAAGTATGACAATGGAACGACTGCCCTGCGTGGTGTCTCTGTTACCATTGAACCAGGAGAGTTTGCCTATATCGTAGGACCTTCTGGGGCAGGTAAGTCAACCTTTATTCGAGCTTTATACCGAGAAGTAAAGATCGAAAAAGGAAGCCTATCAGTTGCAGGCTTTAATCTAGTTAAAATCAAGAAGAAAGATATCCCGCTTCTACGTCGTAGTGTCGGGGTTGTCTTTCAAGATTACAAACTCTTGCCTAAGAAAACGGTTTATGAGAATATTGCCTACGCAATGGAAGTTATCGGAGAGAATCGCCGTAACATCAAAAAACGTGTTATGGAAGTATTGGACCTAGTAGGTTTAAAACACAAGGTTCGTTCTTTCCCGAATGAACTCTCAGGTGGAGAACAGCAACGGATTGCGATTGCCCGTGCGATTGTCAACAATCCTAAAGTATTGATTGCTGATGAACCAACAGGAAACTTGGATCCAGATAATTCGTGGGAAATTATGAATCTGTTGGAACGCATCAATCTTCAAGGTACAACTGTTTTGATGGCGACCCACAACAGCCAAATCGTAAATACCTTGCGCCACCGTGTCATTGCCATTGAAAATGGCCGTGTCGTTCGTGACGAAGCTAAAGGAGAATATGGATACGATGATTAGTAGATTTTTTCGCCATTTATTTGAATCATTAAAAAGTTTAAAACGAAATGGCTGGATGACAGTAGCAGCAGTGAGTTCGGTTATGATTACCTTAACACTCGTTGCCTTGTTTGCATCTGTAATTTTTAATACAGCAAAACTGGCTACCGATATTGAAAACAACGTTCGTGTTATGGTCTACATTCGTAAGGATGTAGCAGATAACAGTGAAACGATTGAAAAAGAAGGTCAGACAGTTACCAATAATGACTACCACAAGGTCTATGACGCTTTGAAAGCTATGCCTGCTGTAAAAAGTGTTACCTTCTCAAGTAAAGAAGAACAGTATGAAAAATTAACGGAAACCATGGGTGACGATTGGAAGGTCTTTGAAGGGGATGCAAATCCTCTCTATGATGCCTATATCGTCGATACAAATTCTCCAAGTGATGTTAAAACAGTAGCTGAAGAAGCGAAGAAAATTGAGGGAGTATCAGAAGTTCAAGATGGTGGAGCCAACACTCAACGACTTTTCGAACTGGCTTCCTTTATCCGTGTTTGGGGATTGGTTATTGCAGGACTCTTGATTTTTATCGCAGTCTTCCTCATTTCCAATACCATCCGTATTACCATTATTTCACGTAGTCGTGAGATTCAGATCATGCGTCTTGTTGGAGCGAGAAATGGTTATATCCGTGGCCCATTCTTGCTAGAAGGTGCTTTTATTGGCTTGCTTGGCGCAGCGATTCCCTCAGTTCTTGTATTCTTTGTTTACAATATCGTTTATCAATCGGTCAATAAATCCTTGGTAGGTCAAAACTTATCAATGATTACGCCAGATGTGTTTGTCCCTTTGATGACAGTTCTACTATTTGTAATCGGAATTTTCATTGGTTCAATTGGTTCAGGAATTTCGATGCGTCGATTCTTGAAAATCTAATTGGATATAAATGCAAATTGCAGAACAAATCAGAAAAATGATACATTTTTAAAAGAGAAGTTTTCGTAAACTTCTCTTTTTTCTTCTAAAAATTAAAAAAAGTAGACAATTTTTTTATAAAAGCCTTTACAAAAAAAAATAAAGTGGTATAATTGAATTATAAATAAGTGCAAACGTTTTCGTAAAACGTTTGCCTAAAAAATATAAAGGAGATTTGAATGATGAAAGATACATTCAAAAATGTCTTGTCTTTCGAATTTTGGCAAAAATTCGGTAAGGCATTGATGGTGGTTATCGCTGTTATGCCAGCGGCTGGATTGATGATTTCAATCGGTAAGTCGCTTGCATTGATTGACCCAAATCTTGCCCCACTTGTTATTACAGGTGGAATTCTTGAGCAAATCGGTTGGGGAGTTATCGGTAACCTTCATATTTTGTTTGCTCTTGCTATCGGTGGTAGCTGGGCTAAAGAACGTGCAGGCGGTGCATTTGCAGCAGGACTTGCCTTTATCTTAATCAACCGTATCACTGGTACTATCTTTGGAGTTACAAGTGATATGCTGAAAAACCCTGAGGCTATGGTCACTACCCTCTTTGGAGGCTCAATCAAAGTTTCTGATTACTTCATCAGTGTTCTTGAAGCACCAGCATTGAACATGGGTGTTTTTGTAGGGATTATCTCTGGTTTTGTAGGGGCAACTGCCTTTAACAAATACTACAACTACCGTAAACTTCCTGATGCGCTTTCATTCTTCAATGGGAAACGCTTCGTACCATTCGTTGTCATCCTTCGTTCAGCTATTGCAGCAATTGTACTTGCAGCTTTCTGGCCAGTTGTTCAAACAGGTATCAACAACTTTGGTATCTGGATTGCCAATTCACAAGAAACAGCACCTGTTCTTGCACCATTCTTGTATGGTACTTTGGAACGTTTGCTCTTGCCATTTGGTCTTCACCACATGTTGACTATCCCAATGAACTATACAGCTCTTGGTGGTACTTATGACATTTTAACTGGTGCAGCTAAAGGTACTCAAGTATTCGGTCAAGACCCACTATGGCTTGCATGGGTAACAGACCTTGTAAACCTTAAAGGTACTGATGCTAGTCAATACCAACACTTGTTAGATACTGTTCACCCAGCTCGTTTCAAAGTTGGTCAAATGATCGGTTCATTCGGTATCTTGATGGGTGTCATCGTTGCTATCTACCGCAATGTTGAAGCAGACAAGAAACACCAATACAAAGGAATGATGATTGCAACAGCTCTTGCAACTTTCTTGACAGGGGTTACTGAACCAATCGAATACATGTTCATGTTTGTTGCAACACCTCTTTATCTTGTATATTCTGTTGTTCAAGGTGCTGCCTTCGCTATGGCTGATATTGTTCACCTTCGTGTGCACTCATTCGGTTCAATTGAATTCTTGACTCGTACTCCGCTAGCTATCAACGCTGGTCTTGGTATGGATATCATTAACTTTATCTGGGTAACTGTCCTCTTTGCAGTCATCATGTACTTCATTGCCAACTTCATGATTAAGAAATTCAACTATGCAACTCCAGGACGTAACGGAAACTATGAAACTGCTGAAGGAGCATCAGAAGATGCAACTCCAGGAGAAACAAAAGTTGCAGCAGCTTCTCAAGCTGTAAATATCATTAACCTTCTTGGTGGTCGTGCAAACATCGTAGATGTAGATGCATGTATGACTCGTCTTCGTGTAACTGTTAAGGATGCAGATCGTGTTGGTACTGAGGAACAATGGAAAGCAGAAGGCGCTATGGGTCTTGTCATGAAAGGACAAGGTGTCCAAGCTATCTACGGACCAAAAGCTGACGTATTGAAATCTGATATCCAAGATATCCTTGACTCAGGTGAAGTAATTCCTGAAACTCTTCCAAGCCAAATGACAGAAGCTCAAAAAAATACTGTACATTTTAAAGGTGTAACTGAGGAAGTTTACTCAGTAGCTGACGGTCAAGTTATTGCCTTGGAACAAGTGAAAGATCCAGTCTTTGCTCAAAAAATGATGGGTGATGGTTTTGCAGTAGAACCAGCAAATGGAAACATTGTATCTCCAGTTACAGGTACTGTATCAAGTATCTTCCCAACAAAACATGCACTTGGACTTGTTACTGAATCAGGTCTTGAAGTACTTGTTCATATTGGTTTGGATACTGTAAGCCTTGAAGGAAAACCATTTACTGTTCACGTTTCTGAAGGACAAAAGGTTGCAGCAGGTGATCTTCTTGTTACAGCTGACTTGGATGCTATCCGTGCAGCAGGTCGTGAAACATCAACAGTGGTTGTCTTTACAAATGGTGATGCTATCAAATCAGTTAAATTAGAACAAACAGGTTCTCTTGCAGCTAAAACAGCAGTTGCTAAAGTAGAATTGTAATATACTCGAGGTTGGAAGCTGTTTTCCAACCTCTTGTTTTAGGAGAAAAGCATGAAATTTTTAACACTCAATACTCATAGTTGGATGGAAAAAGAAGCAGAGGAAAAATTCCAGCTCTTGCTCCAAGATATTCTTGACAAAGATTATGATTTGATCTGTTTTCAAGAAATTAATCAAGAAATGACTTCGCCGGAGGTAGAGGTTAACAATCACTATCAAGCTTTGCCATCAGCAGAACCTATTCATCAGGATCACTATGTACGACTTCTGGTTGAAAAATTGGCTGAGAAAGGGAAAAACTACTACTGGACTTGGGCTTATAATCATATTGGCTATGACCGCTACCA
Source organism: uncultured Streptococcus sp. (assembly GCA_963552835.1). Lineage (GTDB taxonomy): Bacteria > Bacillota > Bacilli > Lactobacillales > Streptococcaceae > Streptococcus. The sequence continues at coordinate 8,897 of CAUVMH010000006.1, forward strand.
TGAAGGTGTAGCTATCTTATCCAAAACACCTATTAAGGCGCGTGAAATTTTAGTGTCAGATGTAGATGATCCAACGGACTACCATACTCGCCGTGTTGTCTTAACTGAGACAGAGGTTGAAGGCAAGGAACTTGCTCTTGCAAGTGTCCATCTCTCTTGGTGGGATAAAGGTTTCCAAGAAGAATGGGCACGATTTGAGGCTGTATTAAAAGAGTTGAACAAACCTCTGATTTTAGCTGGAGATTTCAACAACCCAGCTGGTCAGGAAGGCTATCAAGCGATTTTAGCTAGCCCATTAGGATTACAAGACGCGTTTGAAGTTGCGAAAGAAAGAAGTGGTAGCTATACCGTTCCACCAGAAATTGATGGCTGGAAAGGCAATACCGAATCACTACGAATCGACTATGTCTTTACGACAAAAGACTTAGAAGTGGAAAGTTTGCATGTAGTTTTTGATGGCCAAAATGGTCCACAAGTCAGTGACCACTATGGTTTGAATGCTGTATTGACCTGGAAATAATGAAAGAGGTTGGAATCAGAGGTTCCAACCTTTTAAGCTACTTGAATCTTTAATACAGGACTGAGATTCAAATGAAGCTACTGAAATAGGACAAAATATGGTATAATTGAAAGGATAGAATCGAGGATAGTATGTCATTTAAGAAATTTCAATTTAAAAATTATATAGCAGAAGCCTTGGAGGAGTTGAAGTTTACGACTCCTACCGAAGTTCAGGAAAAGTTGATTCCTATTGTCTTGGCAGGTCGTGACTTGGTGGGCGAGTCAAAAACAGGTTCAGGAAAGACCCACACTTTCTTACTACCCATTTTTCAGCAATTAGATGAAACTAGCGATAGTGTGCAGGCGGTCATTACTGCACCAAGTCGTGAGTTGGCTACTCAAATTTACCAAGCAGCTCGTCAGATTGCAGCTCACTCAGATGTCGAAGTTCGTGTGGTTAATTATGTGGGTGGTACGGATAAGGCGCGTCAGATTGAAAAACTGGCCAGCAACCAACCACATATCGTTATCGGAACGCCAGGTCGCATCTATGACTTGGTCAAATCTGGTGATTTGGCTATTCACAAGGCTAAGACATTTGTAGTTGATGAAGCCGATATGACCTTGGATATGGGATTCTTGGAGACAGTCGATAAGATTGCAGGGAGCCTTCCAAAAGACTTGCAATTCATGGTCTTTTCAGCGACCATTCCACAAAAATTGCAACCGTTCTTGAAAAAATACTTGTCAAATCCTGTCATGGAAAAAATCAAGACCAAGACAGTCATCTCAGATACGATTGATAACTGGTTGATTTCGACCAAGGGTCGCGACAAGAATGCTCAAATTTATCAGTTGACTCAGTTGATGCAACCGTATTTGGCAATGATTTTTGTTAACACAAAAACGCGTGCTGATGAGTTACATGCCTACTTGACTGCTCAAGGATTGAAGGTAGCAAAGATTCATGGAGATATTGCCCCTCGTGAACGCAAGCGGATCATGAATCAGGTGAAAAATCTCGATTTTGAGTACATTGTCGCAACGGACTTGGCAGCACGTGGAATTGATATTGAAGGGGTTAGTCATGTTATCAATGACGCCATTCCGCAAGACTTGTCCTTCTTTGTTCACCGTGTTGGACGAACTGGGCGCAACCGACTGCCTGGTACGGCTATTACCCTTTACCAGCCTAGTGATGACTCGGATATCCGTGAGTTGGAGAAATTAGGGATTAAGTTTACTCCTAAGATGGTCAAAGACGGAGAGTTTCAAGATACCTATGACCGTGATCGTCGTGCCAATCGTGAAAAGAAGCAGGATAAGCTTGATATCGAAATGATTGGCTTGGTCAAAAAGAAAAAGAAAAAAGTTAAACCGGGTTATAAGAAGAAAATCAAATGGGCGGTTGATGAAAAACGCCGCAAAACCAAGCGTGCTGAAAATCGCGCACGTGGGCGTGCAGAGCGGAAAGCCAAACGCCAAACATTTTAAGAACAAAATTGGAGCTGAATGGCTCCTTTTTGTAACTTCATTTTATAAATTATCGAAAAGAATGCAAAAATGAGTAAAAAGTGGTATAATGATAAGGTTATATAGTCCCGATAAGATGGTAGAAATTTCTATCAGTACTTTGTAACTCGCAAAGAATGATGGCTCCAAAATCGCTCGTCCTTCTACGGTTGCCGCTATAAAGCGGTCACCCTATGCGCCTTACTAGCTTCAGAAATAAAAAAATATCGTTTTATTTCTTTCGCGTCGTAACTCTTAGACTATAGAAATACCTATCAGTACTTTGTAACTCTATAACAATATTTTTTAAGGGGGGACATTTTTATGTCAGAACGTAAATTATTCACGTCTGAATCTGTATCTGAGGGGCATCCGGATAAGATTGCAGACCAAATTTCAGATGCGATTTTGGATGCTATTTTAGCAAAGGATCCAGAAGCGCATGTTGCTGCTGAGACAGCTGTATACACTGGTTCTGTCCATGTTTTTGGTGAAATTTCTACAAATGCTTATGTGGATATCAACCGTGTGGTTCGTGATACCATTGCAGAGATTGGTTATACGAATGCAGAATATGGTTTTTCTGCGGAAACAGTTGGAGTTCATCCATCGCTTGTTGAGCAGTCGCCGGATATCGCCCAAGGTGTTAACGAAGCCTTGGAAGTCCGTGGAAGTGCAGATCAAGATCCGCTTGACTTGATTGGTGCTGGTGACCAAGGTCTCATGTTTGGATTTGCAGTGGATGAGACAGAAGAATTCATGCCATTGCCAATCTCACTCAGCCACAAGTTGGTTCGTCGTTTGGCAGAACTTCGTAAGTCTGGTGAAATCAGTTATCTTCGTCCAGATGCCAAATCACAAGTTACAGTTGAGTACGATGAAAATGATCGTCCAGTACGTGTGGACACAGTCGTTATTTCAACTCAGCACGATCCAGAAGCTACTAATGAACAAATCCATCAAGATGTGATTAACAAGGTTATCAAAGAAGTTATTCCAGCTTCTTACTTGGATGAGCAAACAAAATTCTTCATCAATCCGACTGGCCGCTTTGTAATCGGTGGACCTCAAGGAGACTCAGGTTTGACTGGTCGTAAGATCATCGTGGATACCTATGGTGGCTATTCTCGTCATGGTGGCGGTGCCTTCTCTGGTAAGGATGCGACTAAGGTGGATCGTTCTGCGTCATATGCAGCTCGCTACATTGCCAAGAATATCGTGGCAGCAGGTCTTGCTAAGAAAGTAGAAGTGCAATTGGCCTATGCCATCGGTGTGGCACAGCCTGTTTCTGTTCGTATCGATACTTTCGGTACAGGAACAGTAGCTGAAAGCAAACTTGAAAAAGCAGCGCGTCAAACCTTTGATCTTCGCCCTGCAGGAATTATCCAAATGCTGGATCTTAAACGTCCAATTTACCGTCAAACAGCGGCTTATGGACACATGGGACGTACAGATATTGACCTTCCATGGGAACGTTTGGACAAGGTAGAGGCTTTGAAAGAAGCTGTGAAATAAAATAAAAAAGATTGGTAGTTGTGTACTACCAATCTTTTTTGCAAGTGAAAACCAGCTTAAAAGCTGGTCTTCTTATTTTATAGGGATTGAGATCTCAATCAATTTATCCGAATAGAGGGTTTTGATATTTGCTTCATCGATACTTTCTTTGTCGATTTTACGTTTCAAGAAGAAGTCTTGGATGGTTTCAATTTCGGGTTCACGAATAGCACGGTGTTTGTTCGAAATGAGGATTTCATAGTGAAGCGGGGCTTGTGTGAAAACCACATCTGTATTTCCGGCCGAATAGACCTCAACAAGAGTTGCGTCAGTACTTTCTAATTGGCTTTTAACAAGTTGCGAGTGTGAATTAGTCGTGTTGATAAGCTTCATAACAGTTCCTCCGATTTTCTAACTCTATTATAGCACTTTTTGGATAAAATCGTGCAATTTAGTCAATTCCATGTTGGATTTTCCAAGCTTCAATTCCCCATTTATGGCTACCACGTTTGAGTTTTTCAATTGCTTCATCAATAGGAAACCAAGCAATATGATTAAAATCTTCCAATGGTTTTTGTACTTCTTGGAAAGAAGTAGCTTCATAGAGATAAGCTGGGTTGTAGTAGTAGGTATCACGGTGGCGAGAGTAGAAATACTCATCAGCTTGCCCATAATAGGTTCCAATCTCAGCTGTAAAGCCTAGTTCTTCGATTAGTTCTCTCTTCAGTGCTTCTTGATGATCTTCGCCTGCTTCAATTTCTCCACCTGGCAAGAACCAAGCACCATTGGGAGCTTGAACTAGGACAATTTGTTTTTTTTCTGCATCCGGAATAACTGCGTACACACCATAGCGGGGCTGGTAGGTTACATTCTCTTTTTTTTCACCAAAAGTGGGGTTTTCCATTGCTTTTTCCTCATTCTCTAGTGTCTTTATTATTATCATAATGGACGAGGGGCTAGCTGTCAAGAATTTACAGTTATTTTAGTAAAAAAAGGTGCAGAAAATGATAGACTTCCTGCACCTGTTAGGTCGTTTTATTCTTCTTTTTCAGAAGTAACCTCTTCTGTTTTTTCAGTTTTTTTGGCAGATTTGATTTGAATCTTACCATTGCTTGTCATGACTGCCTTGAGGGCTTTCTCACTTGGATTTTCAAGGTAGAAGTCAGTGATGGCATCCTCGATATGGTCTTGAATGGTGCGACGGAGTGGACGAGCTCCCATTTTTGGCTCATATCCTAGGTCAACTAATTTTTCTTTGACCTTGTCTGTTACATCAAGATGGATGTTGTTGCTAGAGAGGCGTTTGTTGACATCTGCTAGCATGAGTTCGACGATTTGGAGAAGGTTGTCCTTGCTGAGAGGTTTAAATTCGATGATGCCGTCAAAACGGTTCATAAACTCAGGACTAAAGAAGTTGCCGAGTTCACCGAGAACAGAGTTGGTTCGACCTTCACGAGCAGCTCCAAAACCAACGCTGGCTTCGGCCTTACCAGTACCCGCATTTGAGGTCATGATAATGATGGCATCCTTAAAGCTAACTGTTCGTCCTTGCCCATCAGTCAAACGACCATCGTCCAAGACTTGGAGGAACATGTGCATCACATCTGGATGGGCTTTCTCGACCTCATCGAGAAGGATGAGTGAGTAAGGATTGCGACGAACTTTTTCCGTTAACTGACCCGCTTCATCGTAGCCAACATAACCTGGAGGGGCTCCGACCAATTTAGCCACACTGTGTTTTTCCATGTATTCACTCATATCAAAGCGAATCATGCTGTCAGCAGAACCAAAGAGTTCAATGGCTAGTTGTTTGGACAGTTCTGTCTTACCGACACCAGTTGGTCCGACAAAGAGGAAGCTTCCGATTGGGCGGTTAGGAGTTCCAAGACCAACACGATTACGACGGATGGCTTTGGCAATCTTATCGACAGCTTCATCTTGACCAATGACATGAGCTTTGAGGTCGTCTGCTAGATGGATAAGCTGAGACTGTTCTTTTTCTTTGAGTTCTCCGACAGGAATATTGGTTTTCTGCTCAATGATATGCTCAATGGTTTTCTCGCTAATGATAGGAGTATCCTGGTCAGTCACCTTGTTTTTCTGCATTTCCTTGTACTTGGCAATCTGATCGCGGAAATAGGCAGCCTTTTCAAAGTCTTCCTCTCGAGTAGCTTGAGCCTTGAGATTCTCAGCTTCAATTAAACGCTGATCAATCACTTTAGGATCAACAAAGTTCAGCGTCAGATTCATCTTAGAACCAGCTTCATCTAACAGGTCAATAGCCTTGTCTGGCAAGAAGCGGTCTTGGATATAGCGATTGGAAAGATTTGCAGCAGCTTCGATAGCAGCGTCTGTGTACATGACGTGATGGTAGTCTTCGTATTTCTTTTGAACCCCTTTGAGGATGATAATGGTTTCTTCGACAGTTGGTTCATCAACTTTGACAGGCTGCATACGACGTTCCAAAGCAGCATCTTTTTCAATGATACGGTATTCATTGAGAGTAGTAGCGCCAACCAATTGCAATTCACCACGGGCAAGGGCTGGTTTCAGGATATTGCCTGCATCCATATTGCCATCACCTGCTGACCCTGCACCAACAATTTCATGGATTTCGTCGATAAAGAGGATGATGTCCTCGCGTTTGCGAATTTCTTCCATGAGCTTTTGCATGCGTTCTTCAAATTGGCCTCGAATCCCTGTTCCTTGAACTAGACTGACCACATCCAGACGGATGACCTGCTTGCCTTGGAGTTTATGGGGAACATCGCCATCGACAATCTTCTGAGCTAAACCTTCGACAACAGCTGTTTTACCAACACCTGGTTCTCCGATAAGGACAGGATTGTTTTTGGTTCGACGGTTGAGAATTTCGATAACGCGGATAATCTCCTCGTCTCGGCCGATAACAGGGTCAATATCTCCTTGACGAGCTATTTCAGTCACGTTGATACCATATTCCTCTAGGAGCCCTCTTTCTTGGCTAGGAGGAGGTGTTTGAACAGGTCCGCGGTTTTGAGGTCCGTATCCCCCATTGCCTCCGTATCCCCCACCGGATTGAGTTGGAGGGACGTTATTTGAAGAAGCCCTGAAATTGTTCAAATCATTGAAAAAGTCTCCGAAAGGATCAAAGTCATGATTGTTTAAATCAGTCATTCCTTTAAAGAGGGTATTATTTGGATCTGTTTTGATAATTTTATAGCAATTTTGACAGAGATCAATTTGTTTTTGCTGTCCATTGATATTGGTATACAGATGAATTGTTGAGTCGTTAATTTTACAGTTTTGACAGAGCATACATCTACCTCATTTCATTCGTATTCTTGGCCTAAGAAAAAGGTCAAGAATAGTCAAATTTTTATACTCTCATTATAGCATGATTAAGGTGTAAAGCAAGTAAAAAGATTGGGAAGTGGTCGTTTTTAAAAGAAGGATTTATGGAGAATCCAGCGACATTGAAGGTAAGAAAAAATCCCATTTGTGGTGACAAAAAGGATTCTCATTCATCGGGACTTACTGCCCGTTGTTTTTATATTAGTAAAGAAGTTCGTAGATCTCCATTGCAATCAAATCAATGCTATCAAAGGTATAAGTTTCACGAGCTTCTACATCGCGAAGGGTGAAGAGTGATCCGTTTTCTTCGTCATGGCTGTATGCAACTTCTGCGACAACAACACCTTCACGTTCAAAATTACGTTTTAGATTTCCACCATCTTTTGTCATTGCTTCTAGGCGGTTAATGATTCTAACCAAATGTGATTCCATTTTGATTCTCCTCCATTTCTTATCGTTTCTATTTTACCATAAACAAGAGGTAGTTGACTAGAAAAAAACTGTGATTTCTCTCTATTTCTCCATTCTATCAAGTTAGTTGTTAAAATTAGAGAAAAAGGATTGCATTTTAATTCAATTCATGTTATAATCATACAATCTAATACATAGAAAGTTGATTGAATATGAATTTCTCTTTTTTACCAAAGTATTTACCATATTTTAACTATGGTGCTCTGATTACTGTGTTAATTTCCATCTTTGTTGTCTGCTTAGGAACTATTATAGGTGTATTATTGGCCTTTGCTCAGCGATCACGCTTTAAACCGCTCGTTTGGTTTGCAAATGTGTATGTTTGGATCTTCCGTGGAACTCCGATGATGGTTCAGATTATGATTGCCTTTGCTCTTATGCATATCAATGCTCCGACTATCCAAGTGGGAATTTTAGGAGTTGATCTTTCTCGTTTGATTCCTGGTATTCTGATTATTTCTATGAATAGTGGAGCTTACGTTTCAGAAACTGTTCGTGCGGGGATCAATGCGGTTCCTAAAGGGCAGTTAGAGGCCGCATATTCTCTCGGTATTCGTCCGAAAAATGCCATGCGTTATGTCATTTTGCCACAGGCTATCAAGAATATTCTTCCAGCTCTGGGAAATGAGTTTATCACCATTATCAAGGATAGTTCCCTCTTGTCGGCAATTGGGGTGATGGAGTTGTGGAATGGTGCAACGACTGTAGCAACAACAACTTATTTACCGTTGACTCCCCTTTTATTTGCAGCCTTTTACTATTTGATTATGACCTCTGTTTTGACAGTGGCGTTGAAAGCATTTGAAAAACATATTGGACAAGGAGACAAGAAATAATGACAGAAACCTTGATTAAAATTGAAGAACTACATAAGTCTTTTGGGAAAAATGAAGTTTTAAAAGGCATCAATCTTGAGATTAAACGTGGAGAAGTTGTGGTCATTATTGGCCCGTCAGGGAGCGGGAAATCAACCCTCCTTCGTTCGATGAATCTCCTTGAAGAAGCAAGTAAAGGTAAGGTTATCTTTGAAGGAGTTGATATCACAGATAAGAAAAATGACCTTTTTGCCATGCGTGAAAAGATGGGCATGGTATTCCAACAATTCAACCTCTTTCCCAATATGACAGTGATGGAAAATATCACTTTGTCACCAATTAAAACCAAAGGTGAAAGCAAGGAAGTTGCGGAGAAAAGAGCACAGGAACTGTTAGAAAAAGTTGGCTTGCCAGATAAGGCGACGGCTTATCCACAGAGTTTGTCAGGTGGTCAGCAGCAACGGATTGCCATTGCACGTGGACTTGCTATGGAACCAGATGTTTTGCTCTTTGATGAGCCGACTTCAGCCCTAGACCCGGAGATGGTTGGAGAAGTTCTAGCTGTTATGCAAGACCTTGCCAAGTCAGGGATGACTATGGTGATTGTGACTCATGAAATGGGCTTTGCGCGTGAGGTAGCAGACCGTGTTATCTTTATGGCAGATGGGGTTGTTGTCGAAGATGGAACACCAGAAGAGATTTTCGATCAAACAAAAGAACAACGGACCAAGGAATTTTTGAGTAAGGTTTTGTAAGACCTCATTTTTAGAAGAAATGGAGTAGGTATCATGGCTTCCAGTAAAGAATATTTAAACTTTATTCTCGAACAGCTATCAGAGCTAGAGGAGATGAGTTATCGTCCAATGATGGGAGAGTATATTCTTTATTATCGTGGAAAGATTATTGGAGGAATCTATGATAATCGTCTGTTACTGAAGCCTGTGAAGATGGTCTTGGATCAACTGGGACAGACTAGGCTTGAACGTCCTTATGAAGGAGCTAAGGAGATGATTTTGATAGAAGACATTGAAGATAAGTCATTTCTAACGAGATTAATTAAGGATATGTATGAAGTCTTACCGGCTCCAAAAGTTAAAAAGAAAGCATGACAGATTTACCCAGTATAAATAGGCATAAAAGCTCGATAAGGGCTTTTTCTTATAGTTTTTGACTATAAGGTCCATTAGTCAAGAAATGTTAGAATGACAAGGTATTTTTTGTTATAATAGAAGATATCTGATAGAAAAGGGAAGAGATATGGCACAGATTATTGATGGGAAGGCTCTTGCGGCTAAGTTACAAGGGCAGTTGACTGAAAAGACGGCCAAACTAAAAGAAGAAACAGGTTTAGTTCCAGGCTTGGTGGTGATTTTGGTTGGAGATAATCCAGCCAGCCAAGTCTACGTTCGCAACAAGGAACGCTCAGCTCTCGCTGCTGGCTTCCGTAGTGAAGTAGTGCGAGTTCCAGAGACCATTACCCAAGCGGAATTGTTAGACTTGATTACCAAATACAATCAAGATCCAGCTTGGCATGGGATTTTGGTCCAGTTACCTTTACCAAAACATATTGATGAAGAGGCAGTTTTATTAGCCATTGACCCCGAAAAAGACGTGGATGGTTTCCATCCGCTAAACATGGGACGCTTATGGTCTGGGCATCCAGTTATGATTCCTTCGACACCTGCAGGAATTATGGAAATGTTTCATGAGTATGGGATTGATCTAGAAGGTAAAAATGCGGTTGTTATCGGTCGTTCCAATATTGTCGGAAAGCCAATGGCTCAGCTTCTTTTGGCTAAGAATGCAACAGTGACCTTGACCCACTCACGTACCCATCATCTTGCCAAGGTGGCTGCTAAGGCAGATATTCTGGTGGTTGCAATCGGTCGCGCTAAGTTTGTGACTGCTGACTTTGTCAAACCAGGAGCGGTTGTCATTGACGTTGGGATGAACCGAGATGAAAACGGCAAGCTTTGTGGAGATGTTGATTATGATGCCGTTGCACCACTTGCTAGTCACATCACACCTGTACCGGGTGGAGTTGGTCCTATGACCATTACCATGCTGATGGAGCAAACCTATCAGGCAGCGCTTCGAACACTAAACAAGGACTAGGAAGATGAAATTCGTATTTGACCTGGATGGAACGCTATCTTTTGACTACATGACCATAGATGAGGAGATTAAGCAGGTTCTTTTAAAGGCTGAAGATTATGGGCATGAGCTTGTATTTGCCTCAGCTCGCTCTTATCGGGATTGTTTGGGTTTATTAGGTTCTGAACTCAGTCAGCGCTTGGTCATAGGTTTGAATGGTGGTGTAGCCTATCATTTGGGGAAGGCTGTTTTCGAAAGGAATCTCGATGCTAGAGTTTATCAGGCGCTAGTGGATTATTGCCAGACCTATAATCTCCCTTTCTTTGTAGATGATTGCTTTGACTATAGTGGTCAGATTGTGGAGAAGATTCCATTTATTTCCAGTGTGGATCCCCTAAAGGTGGCTCGTTATCAGAAACTCGAGGACTTAGGGACTCCGATTAAGGTAGTCGTTTATATGGGAGACCATGAGGATTTGATTGATGACCTGCTTGGTCAGTTAGAAAGACTAGGGCAGGCTCATCTGTCCTATCATGCCCATGAAAAGTGCCTTTATGTTAATCCCTTGGATACTCATAAGGCGACAACTGTTGAAAAGTTATGTGGGGAGAACTTCATTGCTTTTGGAAATGACCAAAACGATATTGAACTGTTTAAAACGTCTCTCTATTCAGTTCAGATAGGCGATTTTGCTGGCCTTAGTCCATATACAGATGAAACGTTAGAGCTAAAAGGAGAACCTTCTCCAGCAGTGGCAGCTAAAATCTTACAGACTTTTGCGGAATTTAAGGGAAAATAGTGTAGAAGGAGGTTCGAGCCTCCTTTTGTAGTATAATGAAGTGAGAGGGAAAAAACGATGAAAGTGATTGATCAAGCTTTATTAGAAAAAGTCATTATTGAACGTTCTCGTCACAGTCATAAGGGAGATTACGGTCGTCTGCTCTTGCTGGGAGGGACCTATCCTTATGGAGGAGCTATCATCATGTCAGCCATTGCAGCTGTCAAAAGTGGGGCAGGGTTGGTGACTGTTGGCACGGATAAGGAGAACATTCCGGCTCTGCACAGTCATTTACCTGAGGCCATGGCATTTTCTCTTCAAGACCAGCAATTGTTAAAAGAACAGTTAGAAAAGGCAGAGGTTGTCTTGTTAGGTCCGGGTTTGCGAGAGGATGCATTCGGAGAAGAACTCGTAAAATGGGTTTTTAACAACCTCAGAAGTGACCAGATTTTGATTGTAGATGGTGGTGCTTTGGGCATCTTAGCAAAAGGCCAGTTACCACTTCCTTCCAGTCAGCTCATCCTAACTCCCCACCAAAAGGAATGGGAAAGACTGTCTGGTATAGTTCTTGACCATCAAAATACAGAGGCGACTGCCAGAGCTCTTTCTGCTTTTCCTCAAGGAACGATTCTTGTCGAGAAAGGTCCAGCGACTCGTATCTGGCAAGCTGGTCAGTCTGAATATTATCAGTTACAGGTTGGAGGCCCCTATCAAGCAACTGGTGGGATGGGAGATACTCTGGCTGGGATGATTGCAGGTTTTGCAGGTCAGTTTGACCAAGTCAGTCTCTATGAGAGAGTGGTGGTAGCGGCTCACCTTCATTCAGCTATCGCGCAAGAACTAGCTCAAGAAAATTACCTTGTCTTGCCTACCGAAATTAGTAAAGCTCTTCCGAAAACAATGAAAAAAATATCTCAAAAAGGCAGCTAATACCTTGGTTGTCTTTTTATGTTGATGTAGGTTTGTTGATAAGGTTTTCAAATCCCTCAGAACCAGCGAAAAACTGCTGAACTTACGAGAAATTCTAGCTTTTAAAGTATGGAAGTTTACTCAAACTCACAAATAAAGCGAGATTGTTATCAAAGTTGAGGGGTGTCAAATCATGCTTTTTTTGATATAATTTTTAATGATGAATGCGAGAAATGATCGGTATGTGGTCGTTGATTTAGAGGCGACCAGCACCGGAAGCAAGGCAAAAATTATTCAAGTAGGCATTGTGGTGATTGAGAATGGTGAAATCATCGATCAGTATGCGACTGATGTCAATCCCCACGAACCCTTGGATTCTCATATCAAAGAATTAACAGGTCTGACTGATCAACGCTTGGCTGCGGCACCAGAGTTTTCTCAGGTGGCCGGAAAAATTTTTGAATTGGTTAAGGACGGTATTTTTGTTGCGCACAATGTACAGTTTGATGCCAACCTTCTTGCGGAATTCCTCTTTTTTGAAGGATATGAATTGCGCACACCGCGGGTGGATACAGTTGAGCTTGCTCAAGTTCTGTATCCTCAGTTTGAAAAGTATAACTTAGGTATCCTTTGTCAAGAGTTGGGCATTGAGCTGGAACATGCCCATACTGCCCTGTCAGATGCTCAGGCAACAGCTGAACTCTTGCTTTACATGCGTCAAAAACTATTTGAGTTACCAAAAGGGCTCTTAGAAAGCTTGTTAAACCTTGCAGACAACCTTCTCTATGAAAGTTATTTGGTGATTGAGGAGGTCTATCAGCAACAATCGCTCTTATCTTCGCCAGACTTGATGGAGCTTCATGGGCTTTTTCTCAGAAAGGAAAGCAAAGCCTTAGTCCCACGAAAGTTATCCAAAGATTTTGCTAAAAATATTTCTTTATTGGGGCTGGAGGAGCGTCCGCAACAGTTGGAATTTGCGGAGAAGGTTGAGCAATTATTGGAAGAACACCAGACTTCCTTTATCCAAGCTCAAACGGGACTCGGCAAGACATACGGCTATATCCTCCCAGCTTTGAACTCGGAGAGTCAAGCAGGGATTCTAGTGAGTGTTCCGACCAAAATTCTTCAAAATCAAATCATGCAAGAAGAAGGTCAGCGCTTAAAAGAGGTCTTCCATCTGGAAATTCATAGTCTCAAGGGGCCTCAAAATTATTTAAAACTGGATGCCTTTCACCGAGTTCTCCATCGATCTGAGTCCAATCGCCTTTTCACACGCTTTAAAATGCAACTGCTCATCTGGCTAACAGAGACAGAGACTGGTGATTTGGATGAAATTGGGCAACTTTACCGCTACCAGCATTTTCTGCCAGAACTAGTCCACGACGGCAAGCTTTCAAAGAAAAGTTTATTTGCTACAGAGGATTTTTGGAAACGAGGGCAGGACAAGGCCAAGACCAGTCGTGTTCTTCTGACCAATCATGCCTATCTGGTCACTCGTTTGGAAGACAATCCAGAGTTTGTCGATAACCGTTTGGTGATCTTGGATGAAGCTCAAAAAATGCTGTTAGCTCTGGAAAATCTAGCCCAGCAGGCTTATCGCCTTGAGGATCTTGTTACTCAAATTGAAAAATCCTTGGAGACAGAGGAAAATTTGATTCAGAAACGTTTGCTTGAGAGTATAGGTTTTGAATGTCGTTACTTGATGGACCAGTATCAGTCAGGTCTGAAGAATGGAAAGTGGTTGGATTCTCTCGAACACTTGCGCCAGCATTTTTCGGAGTTAGCTCTCCCAGAGTATCGAGAGCTTGCAAACTTTTTCACCTCGGACCGTGAATTTTGGCTTGCTACAGCCGAGAAATTGAGCAAGGATGTCTTGATTTGTTCAAGCAAAAAAGGTCGCTTTATACTAGCAGACTTATTGCCAGAAGATTGTAGGCTCCTAGGAGTATCAGCTACTCTTGAAATCAGCAATCGAGTTTCCCTAGCAGATTTATTGGGCTTTCCAGATGCTCCGCTTGTTAGGCTTGATGTAGCAAAACAGGAGCAACAAGAAGTCTTTCTAATTGATGACTTTCCTCTTGTGACGGAAGTTTCACCTTTTGACTATGCTAGTGAAGTGGCTTCTGTTATCCGAAGGTTACAAGCCTTCCAAGAAGCCTTATTGGTTTTGTTTACTTCAAAAGAGATGTTGCTGGCAGTTTCGGATCTGCTCGACCAACCGCATCTGGCTCAGTACAAAAATGGGGAACCAAGCCAACTGAAAAAACGTTTTGAAAAGGGTGAACGCCAGATCTTGCTTGGAACAGGCAGTTTCTGGGAAGGAGTTGATTTTTCAACCCATCCTTGCGTGATTCAAGTGATTCCGAGATTGCCTTTCCAAAATCCCCAAGAGCCGTTAACCAAAAAGTTAAACCAAGAACTGCGTCAAGAAGGGAAAAATCCTTTCTATGATTATCAGTTACCGATGGCGATCATTCGGCTAAAACAAGCCCTTGGTCGTACTGTTAGACGGCCCAACCAAGGTTCGGTTGCTGTAATCTTAGACAGTCGTGTTGTCAGCAAGCGTTATGGTAAACAAATCGCCCAGACCTTGTCAAAAGAAAGGGCTGTTCAAGTTCTTTCTAGAGAACAGCTAGAGCCTGCTGTAGCTGATTTTCTCCAATCTCGTCGCAATAGAATGAAAGAAAAATCCAAGAAAGAGAAAAGGTAAAAAATATGAAACGTTCCTTCGACTCTCGAGTCGATTATAGCCTCCTTCTACCAGTGTTTTGTTTACTGGTGATTGGAATAGTGGCCATTTATATAGCAGTTAGTCATGACTATCCAAATAATGTGTTACCAATACTAGGCCAGCAAATCGCTTGGATTTCCTTGGGCCTTGTCATTGGTTTTGTGGTCATGTTCTTCAATACTGAGTTTTTATGGAAGGTGACTCCTTATCTCTATGGTTTAGGCCTAGCCTTGATGGTCCTCCCTCTTGTTTTCTACAATCCAAATCTTGTAGCGTCAACAGGTGCCAAGAACTGGGTATCGATTGGTGGAACGACACTCTTTCAGCCATCTGAGTTCATGAAGATTTCCTATATCTTGATGCTAGCTCGAGTCATCGTACAATTCACTCAAAAACACAAGGAATGGCGACGGACTATTCCTTTGGATTTCCTATTGATTGGTTGGATGATTGCCTTTACAATCCCAGTTTTGCTCCTTCTAGCCCTACAAAGTGACTTAGGAACTGCCTTGGTCTTTGTAGCTATTTTTGCAGGTATGGTTCTCCTTTCAGGTGTTTCGTGGAAGATTATCATTCCTGTTTTTGCGACAGGAGTGACTGCAGTTGTAGGCTTCATGGCCATCTTTATAAGCAAGGATGGACGTGCCTTCTTGCATCAGATTGGGATGCCGACCTACCAGATCAACCGCATTTTGGCTTGGCTCAATCCCTTTGACTTTGCGCAAACAACGACTTACCAACAGGCGCAGGGGCAAATTGCGATTGGAAGTGGTGGCTTGTTTGGACAGGGTTTCAATGTGTCCAATCTCCTCATTCCAGTACGTGAAAGTGATATGATTTTCACCGTAATTGCTGAAGACTTTGGCTTCATTGGTTCAGTCTTTGTGGTTGCCCTGTACTTGCTTCTTATTTACCGGATGTTGAAGATTACGATCAGGTCAAATAACCAGTTCTACACCTACATTTCGACTGGGTTTATCATGATGTTGCTCTTCCATATCTTTGAAAATATCGGTGCCGTAACAGGCTTGTTACCGTTGACAGGGATTCCCTTGCCATTCATTTCGCAAGGTGGATCCGCAATTATTAGTAACCTCATCGGTGTCGGTCTCCTCTTGTCTATGAGTTACCAGACCAACCTAGCAGAGGAGAGAAGTGGAAAAGTTCCATTCAAACGAAAGAAAGTCGTCCTAAAACAAATCAAATAAGGAGGCCACTATGGCAACAGTAGCAGTTATTTTAGCCCAGGGTTTTGAAGAAATCGAAGCCTTGACAGTAGTCGATGTCTTGCGTCGAGCAAACATTTCTTGTGATATGGTAGGATTTGAAGAGCAGGTGACAGGGTCACATGACATTCGGGTAAAAGCCGACCATATCTTTGATGGCGATTTGTCCGACTATGACTTGGTCGTTCTTCCAGGTGGTATGCCAGGCTCAGCTCACCTACGGGATAATCAAGCCCTTATTTCTGAGATTCAAGCCTTTAATCAAGCAGGAAAGAAAATTGCTGCCATCTGTGCAGCTCCAATCGCCCTCCATCAAGCAGGTATCCTGAAAGACAAGCACTTCACCTGTTATGACGGTGTTCAGGAGCAAATTACTGATGGAATTTACCGAAAGGAAACAGTAGTTGTGGATGGCAATCTAACAACCAGCCGAGGACCGTCAACTGCCCTTGCCTTTGCCTATGAGTTGGTAGAGCAGTTGGGAGGAGATGCTGAAAGTTTACGAGTCGGCATGCTCTATCGAGATGTCTTTGGAAATCAACAATAAGACGAGAGTTCGGCTCTCGTTTTTGCTTGGAAAAATCTAGGAAATCATCGCTTTTTTCATAAAAAAATGGTATAATGAAGGGTATGAAATATCACGACTACATATGGGATTTAGGTGGTACCCTATTGGATAATTATGAGACTTCTACAGCAGCCTTTGTAGAGACCTTAGCCCAATACGGAATAGAGCAAGAACACGACTGTGTTTACGAAGCCTTGAAGGTTTCGACAGCTTTTGCCATTGAGAAGTTTGCCCCAGACATCGAGAATTTTTTAGAAAACTACAAAGATAATGAAGCGCGTGAGCTAGAGTATCCAGTTTTGTTTGAAGGGATTCCAGAACTACTCAAAGACATTTATGACAAGGGGGGCCGTCATTTCTTAGTTTCTCATCGAAATGACCAAGTTCTAGAACTTCTTGCAAAGACTCAGATAGCTGACTATTTCACAGAAGTCGTGACTGCCAGTTCCGGTTTCAAACGAAAACCAGATCCTGAGTCCATGATTTATTTACGTGATAAATATCATATTACATCTGGTTTGGTCATTGGTGACAGGAATATTGATGTAGAAGCAGGTAAAGCTGCTGGCTTAGATGCCTATCTTTTTAATAACGTTGCGACATTGAGACAAGCAATAGACATGTAAGAAAAGGGAAAAAATGACAGAAGAAATCAAAAATCAACAGGCACAGGATTATGATGCCAGTCAAATTCAAGTTTTGGAGGGGCTGGAAGCCGTTCGTATGCGTCCAGGTATGTATATTGGATCGACTTCAAAAGAAGGTCTTCACCATCTAGTATGGGAAATCGTTGATAATTCAATTGACGAAGCCCTAGCAGGATTTGCCAGTCATATCCAAGTCCTTATTGAGCCAGATAATTCCATCACCGTTGTGGATGATGGACGTGGAATTCCTGTTGACATTCAGGAAAAGACAGGACGTCCTGCTGTTGAGACCGTCTTTACTGTTCTTCACGCCGGAGGAAAGTTCGGCGGTGGCGGATACAAGGTCTCAGGTGGATTGCACGGTGTGGGTTCATCAGTAGTAAATGCCCTCTCAACTCAACTAGATGTTCGGGTTTATAAAAACGGAAAAATTTATTATCAAGAATACCACCGTGGGAATGTCGTTGCTGATCTTGAGGTGGTTGGAGATACGGATAAAACCGGAACAACCGTTCACTTCACGCCGGACCCAGAGATTTTTACAGAAACAACGACCTTTGATTTTGACAAATTAAATAAACGTATTCAAGAACTAGCCTTTTTGAACCGGGGTCTTCGAATCTCCATCACAGATAAGCGTGAAGGTCTCGAACAAAGCAAACATTACCACTATGAGGGTGGGATTGCTAGCTACGTTGAATATATTAACGAGAACAAGGATGTTATCTTTGACACACCAATCTACACAGATGGTGAGATGGATGATATTACTGTTGAAGTAGCCATGCAGTACACAACCGGTTACCACGAAAATGTCATGAGTTTCGCCAATAATATTCACACCCATGAAGGTGGAACGCATGAGCAAGGTTTCCGTACAGCACTGACGCGTGTTATCAATGATTATGCCCGCAAAAATAAGCTGCTAAAAGACAATGAAGACAACCTAACAGGGGAAGATGTTCGCGAAGGATTAACTGCAGTCATTTCAGTTAAACATCCAAACCCGCAGTTTGAAGGACAAACCAAGACCAAACTGGGCAATAGTGAAGTAGTCAAGATCACCAATCGCCTCTTCAGCGATGCCTTCTCTGATTTTCTCATGGAAAATCCACAGATTGCTAAACGCATCGTGGAAAAAGGAATTTTGGCTGCTAAGGCTCGTGTGGCTGCCAAGCGTGCGCGTGAAGTCACACGCAAGAAATCTGGCTTGGAAATTTCCAATCTTCCAGGAAAACTAGCAGACTGTTCTTCAAACAACCCAGCTGAAACCGAACTCTTCATCGTCGAAGGAGACTCAGCTGGTGGATCAGCCAAATCTGGTCGTAACCGTGAATTCCAAGCTATCTTACCAATTCGTGGTAAGATCTTGAACGTTGAAAAGGCTAGCATGGATAAAATTCTTGCTAACGAAGAAATTCGAAGTCTCTTCACAGCCATGGGGACAGGATTTGGTGCAGAATTTGATGTCACTAAGGCTCGTTACCAAAAACTCGTTTTGATGACTGATGCCGATGTCGATGGAGCCCACATTCGGACCCTCTTGCTAACCTTGATTTACCGCTACATGAAACCAATTCTAGAAGCTGGATATGTCTACATTGCTCAACCACCAATCTATGGGGTTAAAGTTGGAAGTGAGATCAAAGAGTACATTCAACCTGGTGCAGATCAAGAAATTAAACTCCAAGAAGCCTTAGCACGTCATAGTGAAGGGCGCTCAAAGCCCACCATCCAACGTTATAAAGGTCTGGGAGAAATGGATGATCACCAATTGTGGGAAACAACCATGGATCCAGAACATCGCTTGATGGCACGTGTTTCAGTAGATGATGCTGCTGAAGCAGATAGAATCTTTGATATGTTAATGGGCGATCGGGTAGAGCCTCGTCGCGAATTTATCGAAGAAAACGCTGTTTACAGTACACTTGACGTTTAAAAAATGTGGGAAATAGTTCCCTTGGTTTAAAAAATATGATATAATCATTACGATTGTTTCTAGTATAAAAGGAGTTTGATATGTCTAATGGACAACTAATTTATCTAATGGTTGCGATTGCGATCATTTTGATTTTAGCTTATGTAACAGCCATTTTTCTACGTAAGCGTAATGTAAGCAGATTAACGGCGCTTGAAGAAAGAAAAGAAGAACTCTACAATCTTCCTGTAAATGATGAGGTTGAAGCCGTTAAAAATATGCACTTGATTGGTCAAAGTCAGGTAACCTTTCGTGAATGGAATCAAAAATGGGTTGATTTATCTCTGAACTCATTTGCAGACATCGAAAATCACCTCTTTGAAGCTGAAAACTACAATAATTCTTTCCGTTTCTTTAAAGCAGCTCACAAGATTGATCAAATTGAAAGCCAGATTAGTTTGATTGAGGAGGATATTGCAGCTATTCGCAATGCCCTTTCTGAACTCGAAAAGCAAGAGTCTAAGAACAGTGGTCGCGTCCTACATGCTTTGGACTTGTTTGAAACCCTTCAACATACGGTTGCAGAGGACTCAGAGAAATATGGGAAAGCTCTTCCTGAGATTGAGAAACAATTGGAAAATATCCAATCGGAATTCTCTCAATTCGTTACCCTTAACTCATCAGGTGACCCAGTTGAAGCTGCAGCAATCTTAGATGATACTGAAAATCATATTCTTGCTCTAACGCATATTGTTGATCGTATTCCAGCTCTTGTTGAAACCTTGACAAAGGAATTACCAGACCAATTAGCAGATTTGGAAGAGGGCTATCGTAAGCTGTTGGATGCCAAATACCACTTTATTGAAACAGATATTGAGTCACGTTTCCAACTCTTGCATGAATCTTTGAAGAATAATCAAGAAAACATTCGTCAGTTGGAGTTGGACAATGCAGAGTATGAAAATAATCGCATTCAAGAAGAAATCAATGCACTTTATGATATTTTCACTCATGAAATTGAGGCTCAAAAAGTCGTTGAGAATCTCCTCTCAACACTTCCAACCTATCTCAACCACTTGAAGGAAAATAACCAGGTGCTTGTTCAGGATCTTGAACGCCTAAATAAAACTTATCTTCTTCCAGAAAGTGATGGGAATCATGTCCGCCGTCTTCAAAAAGAATTAGCTGCACTTGATACCGCTATTTTAGAAGTAACAGAGGACCAAAGAGAATCTGCTCAAGCCTATTCTGTTCTTGAAGAACAGTTGGAAATGCTTCAAAGCAATCTCAAAGATATTGAAGATGAGCAAATTTCTGTGAGCGAACGACTTGCGCAAATTGAAAAAGATGACCTCAATGCTCGCCAAAAAGCAAATGTCTATGTGAATCGTTTGCACACTATCAAACGTTACATGGAGAAGCGAAACTTACCAGGAATCCCTCAAAGTTTCTTGAAACTCTTCTTTACTGCAAGTCATAACACTGAAGATTTGATGGCGGAGCTAGAACAACCGCAGGTTAATATTGAATCTGTTAAACGAATTCTTGAAATTGCAACGAATGATATGGCAGTACTTGAGACAGAAACATATGACATTGTTCAGTATGCAACTTTGACAGAGCAACTTCTCCAATACTCAAATCGCTACCGTTCATTTGATGAACGTATCCAAGAGGCTTTCAACGAAGCACTTGAAATTTTTGAGAAAGAGTTTGACTATCGGGCATCATTTGAGAAGATTTCTCAAGCCTTGGAAGTTGCAGAACCAGGAGTTACAAATCGTTTTGTGACTTCATATGAAAAAACACGTGAAGCAATTCGCTTTTAAAATAGAAGCTTAGAGAATTCTAAGCTTTTTCTTTATTTTTTGAAATGGAGCTAGATTATCTGTTTATCATTGAAATAATAGCTTTGATTTGATATGATGGAAATATGAAGAAAAATATGAACCGTGTTTCTCACGATAAAAAGAGAAGTATATTGCTTTCCTTTGTTGGAATCTTAGGAATCGCTATGATTCTTTTGGGAAGTGCCATTGGCTACAAGGTTCTACAAAAGCAATCTTATGAACAAAAAATTGAAGCGTTAAAAAGCGAAAAGGACCAGCAATTCAACTCAGGTAGTCAGAAGGACCATTTCCGAAAAGGGCAAGCTGAGGTGATTGCCTACTACCCTCTGCAAGGAGAGGAGGTCATTGCGTCTATTAGAGAAAAAATCAACCAAGATATCAAAGAAAATCTAGAAGATAAAGAGGATCTGGTCTTTTATTATACAGAGCAGCTGGATCCTGTCCTTAAGGGAGTTGTTGCTCGTAATATCAGTAGGCAAGTCTATGATTTGTCTGCAGCAAAGGTTGAAGAAAAAGAAAAGACTTCCTTAGGGAAAATTTTCTTGACTGAAGATGGGAAAGCTTTTGACCTCAGTAAACTCTTCAAAGATGCAAGCAAGGCTAAGGAACTCTTACTGAGTCAAATCAAATCAACTCTAGAAGATAAGAAACTTGACCAGGCAAAAATTGATCAAGTTATAAAGAGCTTCACAGATCAGGATTTGGCATCTTGGAGTTTTGATTATAAAGATAGTCAAATCATCCTTTATCCTGCTAATCCTGGAGAGACTGTTGAAGAAATTGCTTTACCAATATCCAGTTTCTTTGATGTCATTGAGTCTTCTTATCTATTAGAAAAGGATGCGGAACTCTACCAATCTTACTTTGCTAAGAAAAATAAAAAGGTTGTTGCCTTGACCTTTGATGATGGTCCAAATCCGACTACAACTCCACAAGCTTTGGATACCTTATCTAAGTACGGTGTAAAGGCAACCTTCTTTGTACTTGGAAAAAACATAGCAGGAAATGAAGATCTTCTGAAACGAATGAAATCGGAAGGTCATGTTGTGGGAAATCATAGCTGGGATCACCCTATCCTTTCTAAATTATCCCTCGAAGATGCTAAAAAGCAAATCACTGATACAGAAGATTTGTTGACTCAAGTTTTAGGATCAAGCTCTAAACTGATGCGCCCACCTTATGGTGCCATCACTGATGATATTCGAAACGGCCTTGATTTAAGCTTCATCATGTGGGACGTGGATAGTTTGGACTGGAAGAGTAAAAACGAGATAGCCATTTTGACAGAGATTCAACGTCAGGTTCGCAATGGTTCCATCATCCTCATGCATGATATTCATGGTCCTTCGGTTAATTCTCTACCAAGTGTCATTGAGTATTTAAAGGGTGAAGGGTATACATTTGTGACCGTTCCTGAATTGCTCAATTCTCGCTTGAAAGCTCACGAGATCTATTACGATCGTGATCAATAATTGTTAAAATCTAAAGGGGCAAGTGTTCTGATAATCAGGATTTTGTTTCTTTAGATTTTCTTCACATAGAAAGGAAAAACGATGAAATCTTACAACCTTAATAATGGAGTTTCAATTCCTGTACTAGGATTTGGAACATGGAAAGCTGAAAATGGAGAGGTAGCCTACCAAGCCGTTTTAGAAGCCTTAAAGGCTGGCTATCGTCATATCGATACTGCAGCTATCTATAAAAATGAGGAAAGTGTTGGTCGTGCTATTCGAGATAGCGGTCTTCCACGACAAGAAATCTTTGTAACGACCAAACTCTGGAATACCAATCACAGCTATGATGAAGCTCGCCAAGCATTTGAAGAATCAATGGAAAAACTGGGATTGGATTATCTAGATTTGTACCTTATCCATTGGCCAAATCCAAAACCTTTAAGAGAAAATGACGAATGGAAAACTCGCAATGCTGAAGTCTGGAGAGCGATGGAGGACCTTTACCAAGAAGGAAAAATCCGTGCTATCGGCGTTAGTAATTTCCTTCCCCATCATTTGGATGCCTTGCTTGAGACAGCAAGAATTATCCCGGCGGTCAATCAGGTACGCTTGGCTCCAGGAGTTTATCAAGAGGAAGTGGTTGACTACTGTAAAGAGAAAGGAATTCTCTTAGAGGCATGGGGACCATTTGGGCAAGGGGAGTTGTTTGAACAGAAAGAAGTCCAAAAAATTGCTGCGAAGCATGGGAAAACAGTGGCTCAAATTGCCTTGGCTTGGAGTTTGGCAGAAGGATTTTTACCCCTACCTAAGTCCGTGACAGCCTCTCGCATCCAGAGCAATCTTGACTGTTTTGGAATTGAACTCAGCAAAGACGAGCGAGAAGTCTTAAAGACAATTTCAGTGACTTCGGGCGCACCTCGTGTGGATGAGATGGATTTTTAATTTTTAAAATCGATTTATACCGAATTAACAAAGACTAGGAATTTTAAATCCTAGTCTTTTTATGTATAAAAAATCTAAATTGTTTGTATAATGAAATAATTTTATGGATTGAAATATAGGAACGAACTTAGAAAATATTGGTTTGATAGAGCAAATAACACGAATGATAAAATTAAACAAGTAAAATATATACGTAAATATTACATTTTTGTGACAATTCAGATTTTTATGAAAATTTATGATTATTTGCGTTATAATAGGTATACTTTAAAGAAAAAGGAGATTATTTATGAATAGACGACAACGTTTTTCATTAAGGAAATACAAATTTGGTCTTGCTTCAGTTTTATTGGGAACTGCTTTGGTTTTTGGAGCAAGTCAAGTCAGTGCCAACGAGCAGAGTACAGGTGAAAATCAAGCCCAAACTCAGGCAATCAAGACAGAGCTAAAAGACGATAAACACTCAAACTCTTCAACTGACCAAACCAATACTAATGGGATAGCACCAGTAGTTGGAGAGAAACAAGAAGTTGAAACTTCTAAAGAGGATGCTAGTAAACAAGATGCTAAGGTAGATGCTCCGGTTGATAAAACTGCTGAAGCCCAAGAATCAGGAAAAGATAGCGCAGTTGCAAAAGAAGAAAATCAAGGTGTCGTTCAAAAAGAAACAACAGTCGATACCAGTACAGCGCCTGCTACTGAGAAGGCTTCTAACATAGAGAACAAAGAGGCTCAAGCAACGACAGCTCCTAAAACTACTGGAGAAACGGCAACTACTGAAAAAGAACAAGAAAAAGCTGAGTCTGCAAAACCCAATAGTCTTTCAAGCAATGATATCATCACAGTACCAAAAACTTGGAAGGCTGGTTACAAGGGGACGGGGACCGTTGTTGCCATTATTGACTCTGGGCTTGATTTGAATCATGAGGTTCTTCGAATTTCGGATCCGTCAAAAGCAAAATTTAAAAACAAGGAAGCCATCGAAGCAGCTAAAAAGGCTGCTGGAATCGACTACGGTAAATGGTATAGCGATAAGGTTGTCTATGCCTACGATTACTTTGACGGAACAGATAAGATCAAAGAAGCAGAAAGAACTTCTCATGGGATGCACGTAACAGGGATTGCAGCTGGAAACCCTGATAAAGAAGCACCAAATGGTGAAAAGGTCTATGGTGTTGCGCCAGAAGCCCAAGTCATGTTTATGCGTGTCTTTTCAGATCGCCAAAAAACGACCAGTTCTGCCCTTTATGTAAAGGCGATTGATGACGCGGTTGCCTTGGGAGCAGATGCCATTAATATGAGTTTAGGCTCTAGCACTGGTTCTATGGTAGATGCTGGTTCCGATATCGTGGATGCCATCAAACGGGCTCGTGCCAAGGGAGTTTCTGTTCTTATCTCAGCAGGAAATAGCAATACATTCGGAAATGGTTATTCAAAACCATTAGCTGAAAACCCAGACTATGGCTTGGTTGGAAATCCATCCACTGTTGAGGATTCGATTTCAGTTGCTTCTGTCAACAACAAAACATTGACGACAGCGGTTTTTGAAGTTAAAGGTCTAGAGGGAAATGCCGGTCTTCATAACGGAAAATTTGATTATAATCAACCTGAAGCAGATAAGGACTTTGAAAAAGGAAAAGAGTACGAATACGTCGAAGCAGGCTTAGGTCGTGAAGAAGACTTTGCGAAGTTGGATTTAACTGGGAAACTTGCCCTCATTCAGCGTGGAGCTATGAATTTTTCAGAGAAGATCAAAAATGCACGAAAACACGGTGCAGTTGGTGCTTTGATCTACAATAATGTAGAAGGTGCAAACATCAATATGTCTATTGACGATGAAGCAAAGAAAATTCCTTC
Source organism: uncultured Streptococcus sp. (assembly GCA_963552835.1). Lineage (GTDB taxonomy): Bacteria > Bacillota > Bacilli > Lactobacillales > Streptococcaceae > Streptococcus. The sequence goes on from CAUVMH010000006.1 coordinate 33,997, forward strand.
TGTATTTATTTCTAAACAGTATGGTGAAGCCTTAAAATCAGGAAACTACAAGATTGTTTTTAATGGTAAGATGGATAATCGTCCTTCTGATGTAGCCAATCAGCTATCTGACTTTTCAAGTTGGGGAGTGACTACCGATGGACAATTGAAACCAGACGTGACAGCTCCTGGCGGCAATATCTACTCATCCTTTAATGACAATACCTATGGTAGTATCAGCGGAACCAGTATGGCGGCTCCTCACGTTACGGGTGTTGCAGTTTTGGTTAAGGAATACCTTCAAAAACACCATCCAGAATTGACTCCTGAGCAAGTATCAGAGACTGTCAAGGCCTTGATCATGTCAACTGCAAAACCACATGTTAATAAGGACACAGGCACTTATACCTCTCCTCGTCAGCAAGGTTCTGGTATTGTGGATACAGCTGCTGCAGTGTCAACAGACCTCTATGTAACGGGTGAAAATGGTTATCCAAGTGTAACTTTAGGAAATGTTGGAGACCAATTTACTTTCAAGGTCACTGTACACAATATTTCAGATACTGACCGTACTCTCAAGATGGTAGTGAATACCAATACAGACGAGGTCCAAGATGGAAAATTCACCCTTCGACCTCGAAAACTAACGGAGACAGTCTGGCCTGAAGTGACGGTCAAAGCCCACAGCAGTCAAACAGTCACTGTTAAAGTGGATGCTCGAAAATTTGCTGCTGAACTCAGCAAACAAATGCCAAATGGCTATTTCCTTGAAGGGTTTGTTCGATTTGTAGATCCAGCAGATGATGGGGATGTTGTGAGTCTTGCATTTATGGGCTTCCGAGGAGAATTCCAAAATCTCCCTGCTGTCGAAAAACCAATTTACAATCTTGTCCGAGAAGGGGAAAATGGATTTTACACGGAAGTAGACAAGGAAAATCCTGCAGTTAACTACTCTAATGATGCTACCTATCTAGCTACCTTGCAAAATGACCTTCTAGTGTCTAAAGGTCAACGCCAAGGACGCCGAATTACCGTTCTTGGAATCGAACAAAATGCTGAAGGTAAGCATGTTCTTCAGTTGGACGAAAAAGGGAATGTCCGTATTGCCATTTCTCCAAACGATGATGGAAACAAAGACCTGGTTGAATACAAAACGGTTGCTTTGAGAAATCTTGTAAATCTTCGGGCTACAGTTTATGCGGCTATGGATACCAAGCATGAACATCCTATTTGGGAGGGCGATGCAAAGGATCTTCGTAAAAATTATTTTGATGGTGACAGTAGAAATCTGAAGAGTTATATTCTAGATAATACTGCTTGGAGAGGCCAGGATTTTGATGGGAATACTGTTGCAGATGGTTTATATGATTATGTTATTAGTTACACACCAGATGTTCCAGGAGCCAAAGAACAATACACGACCTTTAAAATTCAGATTGATACTCAAAAACCTGTCATCACAAGTGGTTATATTCGCTTTAAAGATGGAAATCAAGAATTCGTAGCTCGAAAACCAAAAGATGTGGGGCAGGGCGGTATCCTTTCAGAAAAAGTCTTCTATATCACACCATTTGACCAGAAAGGGACTATGGTTCTATCTGGGAAAGACCAGTCTGGAACTCGTACGCTTGAGAACGCCCATCTGATTAAGGCCAATGCTGACGGTAGTTATACACTTCCTAAGGATGTTGACAAGGCTAATATTTACTATCTTGTTGAGGACTATGCAGGAAATGTAGACTATATTTCGCTTGCTGAACTTGTGCGCGATCAAAATAGTGGTCGAGTGAAAATTGCCTTGAAGGATGCAAAAACAAACCAAGATATTGATACCCTCTACGTCTATCGAATCAAAAATAGCAAGGGGCAGTATGTTGATGTTGACAAGACAAAAGCGATTCATTTCTTACAATTTGGTCATTATACAGCAGAAATTTTCAGTTATGACCGAACAGAATTGAAATTTATCAGTGCCTTGTCCCAAGAGTTTGACTTGACAGAAGAAAATAGTTTCCAAACCATTACCTTCCTAGCAAATCTCCTAGAATATGCACCTGTGTCTGTTTCCTTCAATCAAGCCGTTCCAAAGACGACTACAGTGGTTCTGAAAGGAGAAGATGGTACAAGGATCACTCTTCCTGCTGAAAAATATGGTCAATACGCCTTCGGCAAGAAAGTTGCTATAGGTCGTTATACTTTAGAGATTGGCTTACCGACTGGATATGAACTCCTTGAAAATCTCGTTGCCTTGCTCGTTCAGCCCGGTCGAAATAATACTTTGCGCCTATCTGTTGTGTCTAAGTTGGCCTTGCTTGCTGTGGTAAATCAACAAAAAGAACTGGTAGAAACGTCTCGTTACTTTAATAGTAGTGCAGATAAGAGAAAAGCTTATGACCAAGCTTTCCAAGTGGCGCGGTCAGCCTTGTCAAGTAAGTTGAAGCAAGAATTGATTGATGGAGTTCTCGCTAGTCTTGAAGCTGCTGGTAAGGCTTTGGATGGAAAAGATTCGAACGTGGCAGCCTTGAAAGAAGCCATGAAAGCTTACTATGCAACGACTAAAACTGGACGATATGCTAATTCCAAGGAAAAAGTACGTCGAGCTTATGATCGTGCCTTCCAAGAAATCGCCTTACTTGCTGTGGATCCTAAAGTCAAACAGGATCAAATTGACCAATCTCTCATTGCCCTTGCAACAGCTAAAAGTAAACTGAATGGCAAAGCTACTGACTTCTCTAGTCTGAAGAAACTGGTCAAGGATGAACGTCTTTTCCAAGAAAAGAATGCGAGATTTATCTATGCAGACAAGAAAGAAAAAGCAGCTTATCTTTTAGCCTTTAAAGAAGCTCAGGAACTCCTTAATGATCCAGGAGCGAGCCAAGAAGATGTCAAAGATGCCATTACAGTCTTGAAACAAGCCAAGAGAAATCTGCATGGCAAAAAACCAAAAGCAAGAAGACATCCTTAAACAGGAGTTTCTGAAGCTTTACTGATAAATGAGTCTGAAACTTTGTTTTCAGACTCATTTTTGGTTTACACTAGCTAGGAAATCTGCTATAATACTAGCTAGGAAAGAAAGTCTTATGGCGTTCTTCAAGCGAGCTTGGGATAGTGGGAGCCAAGTAGGACAAGGTAAGAAACTGGCGCTTTCTGTCGTATTTTAAAAAACAATGAAGTAATAAATTAGGGTGGAACCGCGTTTCTGACGCCCCTAGGTCACAGACTTAGGAGTAAAGACACGGTTCTTTTTGTATCCAAAGTCACAAGAATTTATAAAAAGGAGTAAATAATGTCTAAAAAATTGACTTTCCAGGAAATCATCCTTACTTTGCAACAATTTTGGAATGACCAAGGTTGTATGCTTATGCAGGCTTATGATAATGAAAAAGGTGCGGGAACAATGAGTCCTTACACTTTCCTTCGTGCTATCGGTCCTGAGCCATGGAATGCGGCTTATGTGGAGCCATCACGCCGTCCTGCTGACGGTCGTTATGGAGAAAATCCTAACCGTCTTTACCAACACCACCAATTCCAGGTGGTTATGAAGCCATCTCCATCAAATATTCAGGAACTTTACCTTGAATCTTTGGAAAAATTGGGAATCAATCCTTTGGAACACGATATTCGTTTCGTTGAGGATAACTGGGAAAATCCATCGACTGGTTCAGCTGGTCTTGGATGGGAAGTTTGGCTTGATGGGATGGAAATCACTCAGTTCACTTATTTCCAACAAGTTGGTGGATTGGCAACTGGCCCTGTGACTGCGGAAGTTACCTATGGTTTGGAACGTTTGGCTTCTTACATTCAAGAAGTGGACTCTGTCTATGATATCGAGTGGGCCGATGGCGTAAAATATGGAGAAATCTTCATCCAGCCTGAGTACGAGCACTCAAAATATTCATTTGAAATTTCGGATCAAGAAATGTTGCTTGAAAACTTTGATAAGTTTGAAAAGGAAGCTGGTCGTGCCTTGGAAGAGGGCTTGGTTCATCCTGCCTATGACTATGTTCTCAAATGTTCACACACTTTTAACCTGCTTGACGCGCGTGGTGCCGTATCTGTAACCGAGCGTGCGGGCTATATCGCTCGTATCCGTAACTTGGCCCGTGTCGTAGCTAAAACCTTTGTTGCGGAACGCAAACGCCTAGGCTACCCACTTTTGGATGAGGCGACACGAGCTAAACTCTTAGCAGAAGACGCAGAATAAAGAGAGTGACAAATTACGAAAATGGGCGAACGGAGTGAGCCCTGATCCAGTTGCCGCAGTGATGAAGGTATCCTTAGTGAAGCTAAGGATACTAGGCAAAATTGGAGACTTTCGACTCCAATTTTAGCAATGAAACAACGAAGTTGGTTGCTTGCGTACCAATCACATAAGGCAAACTGGAAAATAAAAAGATACCTTTCGGAGAAAAAACATGACAAAAAACTTATTAGTAGAACTCGGTCTTGAAGAGTTACCAGCCTACGTAGTAACTCCAAGCGAAAAACAACTAGGTGAAAAAATGGCAGCCTTTCTCAAAGAAAATCGCCTATCTTTTGAAGCCATTCAAACCTTCTCAACACCACGCCGTTTGGCTGTTCGTGTCACTGGTCTTGCAGACAAACAGTCTGATTTGACAGAAGATTTCAAGGGACCAGCAAAGAAAATTGCCTTGGATGGTGATGGAAACTTCACCAAAGCAGCTCAAGGATTTGTCCGTGGGAAAGGCTTGACAGTTGAAGATATTGAATTCCGTGAAATCAAGGGTGAAGAGTATGTCTATGTTACCAAGGAAGAAGTGGGCCAACCAGTTGAGAACATTGTTCCAGGTGTAGTAGACGTCTTGAAGTCATTGACTTTCCCTGTCAGCATGCACTGGGCTAACAACACTTTTGAGTATATCCGCCCTGTACACACTTTGACAGTTCTCTTGGACGAGCAAGAGTTTGATTTGGATTTCCTTGATATCAAGGGGGGTCGTGTGAGCCGTGGTCATCGTTTCTTGGGACAAGAAACTAAGATTCAGTCAGCATTGAGCTATGAAGAAGACCTTCGTGCACAGTTTGTAATCGCGGATCCTCGTGAACGTGAGCAAATGATTGTTGATCAAATCAAGGAAATCGAGGCAAAACATGGTGTACGTATCGAAATTGATGCTGACTTGCTGAACGAAGTCTTGAACTTGGTTGAATACCCAACTGCCTTCATGGGAAGTTTTGATGCCAAATACCTTGAAGTTCCAGAAGAAGTTTTGGTGACTTCGATGAAGGAACACCAACGTTACTTTGTTGTTCGTGATCAGGATGGTAAACTCTTGCCAAACTTCATTTCTGTTCGTAATGGAAACGCAGAGTATTTGGAAAATGTCATCAAGGGTAATGAAAAAGTCTTGGTTGCCCGTTTGGAAGACGGTGAATTCTTCTGGCGTGAAGACCAAAAATTGGTTATTTCTGACCTTGTTGAAAAATTAAACAACGTCACCTTCCACGAAAAGATTGGTTCCCTTCGTGAACACATGATTCGTACAGGTCAGATTGCCGTCCTTTTGGCGGAAAAAGCTGGTTTATCAGTGGATGAAACGATTGATCTTGCCCGCGCAGCATCCATTTATAAGTTTGACTTGTTGACAGGGATGGTTGGTGAGTTTGATGAACTCCAAGGAATTATGGGTGAGAAATATGCCCTTCTTGCTGGTGAAACTCCAGCAGTTGCGGCTGCCATTCGTGAACACTACATGCCTACATCAGCGGATGGAGCTCTCCCAGAGAGCAAGATCGGAGCCATTCTAGCCATTGCAGACAAATTGGATACGATTTTGAGTTTCTTCTCAGTGGGCTTGATTCCATCAGGTTCTAATGACCCTTATGCCCTTCGTCGTGCAACGCAAGGTGTAGTTCGTATTTTGGATGCTTTTGGTTGGCACATTGCTATGGATGAGTTGATTGATAGCCTTTACACTTTGAAATTTGACAGCTTGACTTATGGAAATAAAGCAGAGGTCATGGACTTTATCAAGGCTCGTGTTGATAAGATGATGGGTTCTACTCCGAAAGACATTAAGGAGGCAGTCCTTGCAAGTTCGAACTTTGTCGTGGCGGATATGTTGGAAGCAGTAAGTGCTCTTGTAGAAGCAAGCAAAGAAGAAAACTTCAAATCATCTGTCGAATCTCTCTCACGTGCTTTCAACTTGTCTGAGAAAGCTGAAGGATCTGAAACAGTTGATTCTGCTCTTTTTGAAAATGAAGAAGAGAAAGCCTTGGCGGAAGCAGTAGAGTCACTCGTTTTATCAGGGACTGCAAGTCAGCAATTAGAACAACTCTTTGCGCTTAGCCCAATTATTGATGCTTTCTTTGAGAATACTATGGTAATGACCGATGATCAAGATATTCGTCAAAATCGATTGGCCATCTTGTCGCAATTAACCAGGAAAGCAGCTAAGCTTGCACGCTTTAACCAAATCAATACCAAGTAGACTCTCTATTAAACAAACTGTATCTTTTTACAAAGGAGATAAACATGGATTCAAAAAAAATCGCTCGTATCAACGAGCTCGCTAAAAAGAAAAAAACAGAAGGCTTAACTTCTGCTGAAAAAGTGGAACAAGCTAAACTTCGTGAGGAATACATTGAAGGATATCGTCGTGCTGTTCGTCACCATATTGAAGGAATTAAAATTGTGGACGAGGAAGGAAATGACGTAACGCCAGAAAAACTACGCCAAGTGCAACGTGAAAAAGGTTTACATGGTCGTAGTTTGGATGATCCTAACTCATAAAATGAAAGGGGTTTGTAGATGATTTACAATCCCCTTTTCTGTTGCAATAAAAAAGGAGCCATTTGGCTCCTTTTGTGTTTCTTAGTTACTTGCGCCAGAAGTAGCGTCTGCGCCACCACCGTGGCCTCCAGCGTCACCTGAATCAGAAGCGCCAGAAGTAGCATCAGCGTCTCCATGACCTCCAGCGGCAGGAGCAAATGGTCCGCTACCACCTACCAAACGTTGACCAGTCTCTTTTAGGTACCAGTCAAGCCATGGTTGGAAGTTAAAGACAATTTCATTGATACCAGCGTATGATCCGTCAGGATAGTACATCGCTTGGTAGTTGTGGGTGTTGATGACACCTGCAGGAGAACCTGGAACGATTGTACGGACGTATTCTTGGTTTCCGTTACGAAGTGTTCCGATAACCCACTCTACATTCTTCATACGTGCTGGTGGAAGAGATCCATGAACAGTCGACATACGGTTACCTGATTGAGGTGGTACACGTTTGGCAAACATGGTGTCTGGATCTTGGTGAGCGTTATTGTAGTAGAGGAATTGGTTGTTATCGTCAGCGTATGTCAATTCAAATGGCATAGCTTTCAAGAACATATCAATTTGGTTAACTGTCAGGATACCGTGGTCCAGTTTGACATAGGTATCACCAGAAACAGCTCCAGTGATTGCAGCAACTTTTTCTACCCATTCTGGATCGTCAGGATCAACTTCTGTGATGGTTGTAGCGATTGGTTTTCCACAATCCAAGTCTTCTGGTTCGATTGGTTTTGGTTTTTTCAATTTCGAAAC
>CAUVMH010000007.1:0-41183 GCA_963552835.1 uncultured Streptococcus sp.
CAAACTTAATTCCATTTCTAACGGTCAAGGAACAGCTGGATTTGATTGACAGACTAGATAAGGGAAAAAATAGCAAAAGTGACCGAAAAGAGCTCTTTGACTTGTTGGATTTGGAAAAGGTACAGGATCATTATCCCAAGGCTCTATCGGGTGGCGAACGTCAACGTGCGGCGATTGCTAGAGCGCTTTATAATAATCCGAGCATCGTTCTTGCAGATGAGCCGACAGCCAGTCTAGATACCCAGCGTGCTTACCAAGTAACAGAAATGTTGGCTGCCATTGCCCATGAACAAGGTAGAGGAGTTGTCATGATTACACATGATACACGCCTTCTTGATAAGGTTGACCGTATTTATGTTATGAATGATGGCCACCTAGTTGAAAAAACACAAGTATAAAAAAGAAAGTGGACGGTTCTGGTTACTGTTCACTTTTTGATTGCAAACTTCAAAAATGACTTTGACTTTTTATAAAACTCTTAGTATTCATAGCTGATTTTTGAGAATTGTGGTATAATTTTCCTTATGGAAAAGATTATCATTACAGCAACTGCTGAAAGTATTGAACAAGTTAAACAACTACTCGAAGCTGGCGTAGACCGTATCTATGTCGGTGAGAAAGATTTTGGTCTTCGTCTGCCAACCACCTTTAGTTATGAAGAGTTGCGCACCATCGCTAAGCTCGTTCATGATGCGGGTAAGGAATTGATCGTTGCAGTCAACGCCCTCATGCACCAAGATATGATGGACCGTATCAAGCCCTTCCTAGACTTCTTGGAAGAAATCAAGATAGACTATATCACTGTTGGAGATGCAGGTGTCTTTTACGTGGTAAACCGTGATGGCTATTCCTTTAAGACTATCTACGATGCTTCAACCATGGTGACAAGTAGCCGTCAGATTAACTTCTGGGGTCAAAAGGCTGGCGCATCTGAGGCGGTTTTGGCGCGTGAAATTCCATCGGCTGAACTCTTCAAAATGCCAGAGATTTTGGAAATTCCTGCTGAAGTCTTGGTTTATGGAGCTAGTGTTATTCACCATTCTAAGCGTCCGCTTTTACAAAACTACTATAACTTCACGCATATCGATGACGAAAAGACGCGTAAACGTGACCTCTTCTTAGCAGAACCGAGTGACCCTGAGAGCCATTATTCCATCTTTGAAGATAATCATGGTACTCATATTTTTGCCAACAATGACCTTGATCTGATGACCAAATTGACAGAATTGGTGGAGCATGGTTTTACTCACTGGAAGCTAGAGGGGCTCTACACACCTGGTCAGAATTTTGTAGAAATTGCCAAACTCTTTGTCCAAGCACGCAGCTTGATTCAAGAGGGCAAATTCAGCCATGACCAAGCCTTCTTGTTAGATGAGGAAGTGCGCAAGTTACACCCTAAAAACCGTTTCCTCGATACGGGATTCTATGATTACGATCCTGACATGGTTAAATAGGACATAAAAACCCGAAATAAAAATGTTCGGGTTTTTCAAGTGTATTCATGAAATAAAAACGGATACATGTTATAATAAAAATAGCTCTTTAATGGAGGTGTTTAAGTGGAGAATCTGAAAAAGATGGCAGGTATCAAGGCTGCTGAGTTTGTCAAGGATGGTATGGTTGTTGGACTCGGTACTGGATCAACTGCCTACTATTTCGTAGAAGAAATCGGTCGTCGGATTAAGGAAGAAGGGTTACAGATTACAGCTGTAACGACTTCTAGTGTGACTAGTAAACAGGCTGAAGGGCTTAATATCCCACTCAAGTCTATTGACCAAGTAGACTTTGTCGATGTGACAGTCGACGGGGCGGATGAAGTAGATAATCAGTTTAACGGAATCAAAGGCGGTGGTGGTGCCCTCCTGATGGAGAAGGTTGTGGCAACGCCTTCAAAAGAATACATTTGGGTGGTGGATGAAAGCAAGCTGGTCGAGAAACTAGGTGCTTTTAAATTGCCTGTAGAAGTGGTTCAGTATGGCGCAGAACAGGTCTTTCGTCGTTTTGAACGAGCTGGCTACAAACCAAGTTTCCGTGAAAAAGACGGCCAACGTTTTGTGACCGATATGCAGAATTTTATCATTGACCTTGCCTTGGATGTCATTGAAAATCCAATTGCCTTCGGGCAAGAATTGGATCATGTCGTTGGTGTCGTAGAGCATGGCTTGTTCAACCAAATGGTGGATAAGGTCATCGTAGCGGGACGAAATGGCGTTCAGATTTTAACTTCAACAAAAGCAAGATAACTAAAATAATAAGGAGACAGACTATGTCAAAATTTAATCGTATTCACTTGGTGGTACTGGATTCTGTAGGGATCGGTGCTGCACCAGATGCTAATAACTTTGTCAATGCAGGGGTTCCAGACGGAGCTTCTGATACACTGGGACACATTTCCAAAACAGTTGGTTTGAATGTTCCAAATATGGCTAAAATTGGTCTAGGAAATATTCCTCGTGAAACGCCTTTGAAGACTGTACCAGCTGAAAGTAATCCAACAGGTTATGCAACGAAACTAGAAGAAGTATCTCTTGGTAAGGATACTATGACTGGACACTGGGAAATCATGGGACTTAACATTACAGAGCCTTTCGATACTTTCTGGAACGGATTCCCAGAAGAAATCTTGACAAAAATCGAAGAATTTTCCGGACGCAAGGTCATTCGTGAAGCCAACAAACCTTACTCAGGTACAGCTGTTATCGATGATTTTGGACCACGTCAGATGGAAACTGGGGAGTTGATTATCTATACTTCAGCTGACCCTGTTTTACAAATTGCTGCCCACGAAGACATCATTCCTTTGGATGAATTGTACCGTATCTGTGAATACGCTCGTTCAATTACACTTGAACGTCCTGCCCTTCTAGGCCGTATCATTGCCCGTCCTTATGTGGGTGAGCCAGGTAACTTCACTCGTACGGCAAATCGTCGTGACTTGGCCGTTTCTCCGTTTGCCCCAACTGTTTTGGATAAATTGAATGAAGCTGGTATCGATACTTATGCTGTTGGTAAGATCAACGATATCTTTAACGGCGCGGGCATCAACCATGACATGGGCCACAACAAGTCAAACAGCCATGGAATTGATACATTATTGAAAACCATGGGACTTGCTGAGTTTGAAAAAGGATTCTCCTTCACAAACTTGGTTGACTTTGATGCCCTTTACGGCCACCGTCGCAATGCTCATGGTTACCGTGATTGCTTGCATGAGTTCGATGAACGCTTGCCTGAAATTATCGCAGCTATGAGAGAAAACGACCTTCTCTTGATTACTGCGGACCATGGAAATGACCCAACCTATGCTGGAACTGACCACACTCGTGAATATATCCCACTTTTAGCTTACAGCCCTGCCTTTAAAGGAAATGGTGTCATTCCAGTTGGACATTTTGCAGATATCTCAGCGACTGTTGCCGATAACTTTGGTGTGGAAACTGCCATGATTGGGGAAAGTTTCTTAGATAAATTGGTATAAGATGACGCGGTATGCTTTACTGGTACGAGGCATTAATGTTGGCGGTAAGAATAAGGTTGTCATGGCGCAACTTCGTCAAGAACTGACAGAGTTGGGGCTGGAAAATGTTGAAACCTACATCAACAGTGGCAATATATTCTTTACTTCGACGGTTCCCAAAGCCCGATTAGTTGAAAAGTTAGAGGCTTTCTTTGAAGTCCATTATCCATTTATTCAAAGCTTATCTTTACTGAGTCAGGAGGACTTTGAAGCGGAACTTGAAAATCTGCCTGAATGGTGGACCAGAGATTTGGCACGAAAGGATGTCCTCTTTTACACGGAGGGCTTGGATGTGGCTCAAGTCATTGAGACAGTTAAAAGTTTGGAATTGAAAGATGAAATCGTTCAGTTTGGAAGACTTGGTATTTTCTGGGGAAAATTCTCTGAAGAATCCTACTTTAAGACTGCCTATCACAAGTACTTGCTCAAGATGCCTTTCTACCGCCAAATCACCATTCGTAATGCTAAAACTTTTGACAAAATTGGTCAAATGCTAAAGAAATAATAAAGGAGACACAATGACATTTTTAAATAAGATCAAGGAAACAGCTGCTTTCCTGAAAGACAAGGGAATCCAAGCACCTGAATTTGGTTTAATCCTTGGATCAGGTTTGGGAGAACTTGCAGAAGAAATCGAAAATCCCGTTGTAGTAGACTATGCAGATATTCCAAACTGGGGTCGTTCGACAGTAGTCGGTCACGCTGGTAAATTGGTATATGGAGAACTTGCAGGTCGCAAGGTCTTGGCTCTTCAAGGTCGTTTCCATTTCTACGAAGGAAATCCTCTTGAAGTCGTGACTTTCCCAGTTCGTGTGATGAAAGTCCTTGGATGTGAAGGTGTCATTGTTACCAATGCTGCAGGAGGTATCGGATTTGGTCCTGGTACCTTGATGGCTATCTCAGACCATATCAACATGACGGGGCAAAACCCATTGATGGGTGAAAACTTGGATGATTTCGGTCCTCGTTTCCCTGATATGTCTAAGGCCTACACACCAGAATACCGTGCCACTGCCCATGAAGTGGCTAAGAAACTTGGGATTAAGCTTGATGAAGGTGTCTATATCGGTGTAACTGGTCCAACTTATGAAACACCAGCAGAGATTCGTGCCTATAAGACATTGGGTGCAGATGCCGTTGGTATGTCCACTGTTCCTGAAGTTATTGTGGCCGCTCACTCAGGCTTGAAAGTTCTTGGTATCTCATGTATTACTAACCATGCCGCTGGTTTCCAAGAAGAACTCAACCACGAAGAGGTTGTAGAAGTTACTGAACGTGTCAAAGGTGATTTCAAAGGCTTGCTGAAAGCAATTCTTGTTGAATTGTAAGGTTATGAAAGCACGACTCCAAAGCCTGCCCTACGGACTGAGGCTACTTCTAGCCACTCTATCATTGGGAATAGGGACGGGTCTGGTCGGAATTGCTTGCCATTATTTACTAGAAAGTGTGCAATGGCTGGCCTTTGGCCAAACTAGTTCGGATTTGCTTCAGCAATTTCAAGAAGCTGGGGGTCTCCGTAGATTCTTCGTTCTGTGTGTGACAGGGGTCTTGGCAGCTGGCTTCTGGTATGTCCTACAAAGGCGCCATAAGATTTTGTCTATTCGTCAGCAAATTATATTAGCTGGAGACAGGGAGCCAGCGCTCTTAGCCCACCTCTTTCATGCAGGTATGCAGGTTGCGATTGTCGGAGCAGGCGCATCGGTCGGAAAAGAAGGAGCACCACGCGAGGTTGGGGCCCTTCTAGCTGGTTGCTTGTCAAAGGGGTTCTCTCTAGCCCTTAAAGAACGGAAGGTGTTGGTTGCCTGTGGGGCAGGAGCAGGTCTAGCTGCGGTCTATCAGGTTCCCTTTGCTAGTAGTTTGTTTGTCTTTGAGACCTTAGGACTTACCTATAGTTGGCAGAACTTTTTGCTGGTTTTGGCTAGTACTTATCTGGCAACCTGGGTGGCTCAGCCCATTGTTGGTCATGATGTCATGTATCACTTGGCTCTAGTCTCTTGGTCGTCTAGCAGTTTCTTGCAGGCGATTCTGATTGCTTCATTGGTTACTCCTCTAGCACTGGTTTTTCGATCCTTAGCCAAGCAAGCTAATCGCAAACGGCGCAAGGATGAGACGATCCTTTGGGCTCTTCCTCTAGCCTTTCTCGTGCTGGGGAGCCTGGCAGTCTTTTTCCCTATCTTTATGGGAAATGGCCAGGTACTAGCCCAAGCCTTGTTGTCTAGCCAGCCAATTCCTTATCTTCCATTGACTCTTGCAGTGAAGGGGCTTCTAGTTTATCTCCTCTTGCGTAATGGTGCCTATGGGGGAACCTTGACGCCATCATTTGCCTTGGGGATTGGATCTGGCTATTTTGTGACTTTGCTTTTGACAGTAGTTGGCATTCATCTGGATCCAGCTCTAGGAATGCTACTAGGAGCAACAGTCTTTTTAGGAACGACCTTACAAGCTCCTCTGACGGCCATTGCACTGAGCCTTGGATTTACAGGCCAGGATTGGAGTTTGACAATACCGCTTGTACTAGCGGCAGGAATGTCTTACGTGATTCGAAAGAGATGGGAGAAGAAACAATGAAGGTACATTTTGTACTGCATGAAACATTTGAGGTTCCGGGAGCTTATCTAAAATGGGCTCTGGCACGAGGGCATCACATTACATCAACAAAGGTTTACGAAAAAGAACCTCTTCCTGAAACAATTGACGGAATTGATTTTCTGATTGTTATGGGTGGCCCTCAATCACCTGATGAGGATAGAGAAAACTTCCCATACTATGATTCTAAGGCCGAGATTGCTTTTATGAAAGAAGCGATTGCTGCAGATATTTATATTGTTGGTGTCTGTCTTGGTGCGCAGCTCCTGTCTGTTGCCTATGGTGCGAAGTATGAACATAGTCCAGAACGCGAGATCGGCGTTTATCCTGTGACATTGACGATGCAAGGCCTAACAGATCCTCATGTCAGCTTGTTCGGAGAAACCTTAGAAACCGGCCACTGGCACGGTGATATGCCAGGGCTGACAGAGGATGCTGTTGTTCTTGCGACGAGTCAAGGTTGTCCACGCCAAATTATTCGCTTTAGTCCGAAACATTATGCATTTCAGGCCCATTTGGAATTTGATCCCGAAGTAGTAGAACTCTTAATTACTGCGGATGGTGAGGAGCAATTAAGAGAGCAAAGTGAAAAGTTATCTTTTGTTCAAACACCAGAAGAATTACGTGGAAACGATTACTCTGAAATGAATGCAAAACTGTATGCATTTTTAGATTCGTTGGTAAACTAGAAACTACAGAAAGGCAGGATTCCAACTTTGGAAGAGAACTTGGAATCATCTTACTATGAAATCAAAAGGTGTAGTAAGTATTTAATACTACCCCTCTTTAAACTTTATATAATATATAAAAAGAAAGGTAGAGCGAGATGTTCAGATTTGAACACGAGCGGAAAACTTTTCTAAAAAAATTGAAAGGTAGGTAGTTTGGGTTTGAATTGAACCCGTGCTGTTCTCCTATTTGTCATCAAAATTAAGAAAGAAAGGAATTGAACCCACCCTAAGAGCAGTGGGAAAAAGATAGTTGGTCTAGCGAGCATCGCTCACTGCACCCAACTCCTATTTTTCCTTCGCTTTTTGGCAGGTTTGGTATCTTTCGTAGTATCACTTTTAGAATAAAGAAAGGTAGAGCAAGGTGTTCTAATTTGAACACGAGCGGAAAACTTGGAAAATAGATAATCTGACTGAGAAATCAGGATTTCTCGTCAGATTCCTAATTTTCAGTCGTTTTCTTCTCGCTCTTTGTATCATAAATTATGTCTATCCATATTGCTGCTAAGCAGGGTGAAATTGCTGATAAAATTCTTCTTCCGGGGGATCCTCTTCGTGCTAAGTTTATTGCGGAGAATTTCCTTGAAGATGCTGTTTGTTTTAACGAAGTGCGTAACATGTTTGGTTACACTGGTACTTATAAGGGTCACCGTGTATCTGTCATGGGAACTGGTATGGGGATGCCGTCTATTTCGATTTATGCGCGTGAGTTGATTGTGGACTACGGTGTGAAAAAATTGATCCGTGTGGGAACTGCGGGTTCGTTAAATGAGGATGTTCATGTCCGTGAATTGGTCTTGGCGCAAGCAGCTGCGACTAACTCAAACATCATCCGCAACGACTGGCCACAGTACGATTTCCCACAAATCGCTAGCTTTGATTTGCTAGACAAGGCCTACCATATTGCAAAAGAACACGGTATGACCACCCACGTTGGGAACGTCTTGTCATCAGATGTCTTTTACTCAAACTACTTTGAAAAGAACATCGAGCTTGGTAAATGGGGAGTTAAGGCTGTGGAAATGGAAGCAGCAGCCCTTTACTATCTTGCTGCTCAACATCACGTTGATGCGCTTGCTATCATGACCATTTCTGATAGCTTGGTCAACCCAGATGAAGACACTACTGCAGAAGAACGCCAAAATACCTTCACTGATATGATGAAGGTCGGCTTGGAAACCTTGATTGCAGAGTAATCAGAGAATAGCTTTTCAATTACATTAGTTACAAGAACTGTTGTAAGTGATTTATTTTCAATATCTAAGCAATGATAAAGAAAGAGTTGAAAATCCAACTATTGATTTTCAACTTTTTTGGAACCCAGCTTAAGGAGAAATGTGATGGATAAAATAGAACTATTACAAGATTTGATTGATAAAAGCCACAGAATAGTCTTTTTCGGAGGGGCAGGAGTGTCAACCGAGTCTAATATCCCAGATTTTCGTAGTTCAGATGGTGTTTATAGTCATCAGTTAGGCTGTCATTTTACGGCAGAGCAACTCGTTTCTCGGACCATGTTTGAGCGCTATCCAGAAGATTTTTTTGACTTCTATAAAAAATACCTGATTTATCCAGAAGCCAAGCCTAATGCTGCTCATACTTATCTAGCTACTTTGGAAAAAACAGGTAAGCTAAAGGCTGTTGTGACACAAAATATTGATAGTCTTCATGAAATGGCAGGCTCCCAAAAGGTCTTTAAATTGCATGGGAGCGCGGACCGTAATTACTGCCTAGGTTGTCAACGTTTCTATGACTTAACTGGTTTTCTGGCCCTCGAGGGACCTGTTCCCCACTGCCTAGACTGTGGCAAGGTGGTCAAGCCTGACGTAACCTTGTATGAAGAATCACTTGACATGGATGTCTTTAGCCAAGCTGCACAAGCTATTCGGCAAGCTGACTTGCTGATTATTGGTGGGACTTCCTTAGTTGTTTATCCTGCAGCTAGCCTAGTAAACTATTTTTCTGGGACAAATCTGGTCGTTATCAATAAAACCAGTACTCCACAAGACAGCCAAGCTACATTGGTCATTGAAGGCAAGATAGGAGAAGTATTTTCGAAATTGAGAAAATAAAAGAATTTTAGAAGATAGCAACAAAACCTTGTTACTTGAAAGAGAAAACTATCTCATTTATTGACCACAATCTCGCTCTTTAAGAGTTACTAAAAACTGGCTGAGAAAATCAAAACACCTTCACTGATATGATGAAGGTTAGCTTGGAAACCTTGATAGCAGAGTAAATTTGTAATAGAAAATCCTGATCTCAAGTGAAATCAGGATTTTTTCATGGATGTGATTTTTTCTGGGTCTGGTGTGACACGGAGGGTCTTTTGTCCAGTATAAGTAACAAAACCGGGTTTGCCACCTGTTGGTTTGTTGAGTTTTTTGACTTCTATCATATCAACCTGCACCAGATTTGACAGACGTCCCTTGGAGAAGTAGGCAGCTAGCTCCGCTGCATCTGTCTTAACTTCGTCAGAAGGATTAAGATTTCCTGAGATGACGACATGGCTTCCTGGAATGTCCTTGGCATGGAACCAAAGTTCTTCCTTGCGGGCCATTTTAAAGGTCAATTCTTCGTTTTGAAGATTGTTTCGACCGACATAGATAATGGTTTTGCCATCGCTCGCCAGATACTGTTCTGGTTTTTTGCGTTTCTGGATTTTTTCACGTTGGCGTCTTCTAATGAAGCCTGTTTGAATCAATTCTTCACGGATTTCAGCGATTTCTTCCAGTCCAGCTTGGTTGAGGACGGTCTCGACACTTTCCAGATAGAGAATGGTAGCCTTGGTTTCTTCGATCAGCTCAGTCAGGTATTTAACAGCTTCTTTGAGTTTCTGGTAACGTTTAAAATAGCGTTGAGCATTTTGGCTGGGAGTCAAGGCCTTATCCAGCGCAATGGTGATAGGTTGATTGGTGTAGTAGTTATCCAAGACTACCTGGTCTTGGTCATTCGGAACTTGGTGGAGGAAGGTTGTCAACAATTCTCCTTTTTGGCGAAATTCCTCAGCATTGTCTGTCGCTAGTAACTCTTTTTCTTGTTTTTTAAGCTTATGGCGATTTTTTTGAAGCTCATTTTCAACACGACGAATGAGTTCACTGGCTTGCTGCTTGACACGATCGCGCTCTGCCTTATCTTTGTAATAGGTATCCAGAAGATCAGAGAGACTGGTAAAAGGCTCTCCTACACTATTTTCGAAGGGAATTGGACTGAATGAGGTCTCTGTTAGGTAAGGCTTGGTTTCTTGTGCGAAAAAGTTACGGAAAGTAGATAGTTTATCAGTAATCAGAATGTTTTCCAATTCATTTGCTGTATCGCGTCCCAGACCTTGAAAGAGACTTTGAAGATTTTTAGCTGTTAATTCCTGTGTTTGCAGGATTTCAAAGAGTTTCTCATCCTTGACTGTAAAAGGATTGAGAGAATCGGTACTTGGTGGAGCTATATAGGTCGATCCAGGAAGTAAGGTGCGGTAGCTATTTTGTGAAAAGCCGACGTGTTTGATGACTTCGAGGATTTTATGGCTACTTTTATCTACGAGGAGAATATTGCTGTGTTTGCCCATAATCTCGATAATCAAGGTAGCCTGAATGTGGTCCCCAATCTCATTTTTATTGGAAACTGTAATTTCCACGATACGGTCGTTTTCCACTTGCTCAATCGACTCAATTAGGGCACCCTGCAAATACTTTCTCAAAACCATGATAAAAGTAGAAGGTTGGGCTGGATTTTCAAAAGTCGTTTGGGTCAGCTGGATACGACCAAAAACGGGATGGGCAGAAAGGAGCAGGCGATGACTTTGGCGATTGCTGCGGATTTGCAAGACCAACTCTTGTTCAAAAGGCTGATTGATTTTCTGGATGCGACCATTGACTAACTCACTTCGCAATTCCTCAACCATGTGGTGTAAAAAAAATCCGTCAAATGACATCGTTCTCTCCTTGTGATTGTATTCCATAGTATTATATCAAAAAGGTAGAATAAAATCATGGAAATGTGGTATAATAAAGCCAAGTAAAGAGAATCGAGAAGTACATGTATATTGAAATGGTAGATGAAACTGGTCAAGTTTCACAAGAAATCTTGCAACAAACCCAAGAAATTTTGGAATTTGCAGCCCAAAAAATAGGAAAAGAAGACAAGGAGATGGCAGTCACTTTTGTGACCAACGAGCGTAGCCACGAACTCAATCTCGAGTACCGTGATACCGATCGTCCGACGGATGTCATCAGCCTTGAGTATAAGCCAGAGTTGGACATTGCCTTTGACGAAGAGGATTTGCTGGAAAATCCAGAATTGGCAGAAATGATGTCTGAGTTTGATGCCTACATTGGGGAGCTTTTTATCTCTATCGATAAAGCGCATGAGCAGGCTGAGGAATACGGTCACAGCTTTGAGCGTGAGATGGGCTTCTTGGCAGTACACGGCTTTTTACACATTAACGGCTATGATCACTACACTCCGGAAGAAGAAGCGGAGATGTTCGGTTTACAAGAAGAAATTTTGACAGCCTATGGACTCACAAGACAATAAACGAAAATGGAAAAATCGTGACCTGGTATCTAGTTTAGAATTTGCTTTGACAGGTATTTTTACCGCTATCAAGGACGAACGTAATATGCGCAAACATGCAGTGACGGCACTAGTAGTCGTCCTTGCAGGTTTTGTTTTTCAGGTGTCACGGATCGAATGGCTCTTTCTCCTAATGAGCATTTTCTTGGTAGTAGCATTTGAGATTATTAACTCTGCTATTGAAAATGTAGTGGATTTAGCCAGTCACTATCACTTTTCTATGTTGGCAAAGAAAGCCAAGGACATGGCAGCAGGTGCCGTGCTGGTGGTCTCTCTTTTTGCTGCAGTGACAGGTGCACTTATCTTTCTCCCACGCATTTGGGATATACTATTTTAAACACTAAGAGGAAATTATGACATTTAAATCAGGCTTTGTAGCCATTTTAGGACGTCCCAATGTTGGGAAGTCAACTTTTTTAAATCATGTTATGGGGCAAAAGATTGCCATTATGAGTGACAAGGCGCAAACAACGCGCAATAAAATCATGGGGATTTACACTACGGATAAGGAGCAAATCGTCTTTATTGACACACCAGGAATTCACAAGCCTAAAACAGCTCTTGGGGATTTCATGGTGGAATCAGCCTACAGCACCCTTCGTGAAGTGGATACTGTTCTCTTCATGGTGCCAGCTGATGAGCCACGTGGTAAGGGTGACGACATGATTATCGAGCGTCTCAAGGCTGCCAAGGTTCCTGTGATTCTGGTGGTGAATAAGATTGATAAGGTTCATCCTGATCAGCTCTTGGCTCAGATTGATGATTTCCGTAACCAGATGGACTTTAAGGAAATTGTTCCTATTTCAGCCCTTCAGGGAAATAACGTATCTCGTCTGGTGGATATTTTGAGTGAAAATCTGGAGGAAGGTTTCCAGTATTTCCCAGCTGATCAAATCACAGATCATCCTGAGCGTTTCTTGGTTTCTGAAATGATTCGTGAGAAAGTCTTGCACCTAACTCGTGAAGAGATTCCTCACTCAGTTGCTGTAGTGGTTGACTCTATGAAACGAGATGAAGAGACAGACAAGGTTCACATCCGTGCAACCATCATGGTCGAGCGCGATAGTCAAAAAGGGATCATCATCGGTAAAGGTGGCGCCATGCTTAAGAAAATTGGGACCATGGCCCGTCGTGATATCGAACTCATGCTAGGGGACAAGGTTTTCCTAGAAACCTGGGTCAAGGTCAAGAAAAACTGGCGTGATAAAAAGCTAGATTTGGCTGACTTTGGCTATAATGAAAAAGAATACTAAGTGGAGGTGGGCTCATGCCTGCTTCTTGTTTTTACAGAAGGAGGACTTATGCCTGAATTACCAGAGGTTGAAACGGTTCGTCGTGGCTTAGAAAAATTGATCTTGGGAAAGAAGATTTCTAGCCTAGAGATTCGTTATCCCAAGATGATTAAGACGGATTTGGAAGAGTTTCAAAGGGAAGTGCCTGGTCAGATTATCGAGTCAATGGGACGCCGTGGCAAGTATTTGCTTTTTTACCTAACAGACAAGGTCTTGATTTCTCATTTGCGGATGGAGGGCAAGTATTTTTACTATCCAGACCAAGTTCCAGAACGCAAGCATGCCCATGTTTTGATTCGGTTTGAAGATGGTGGCACTCTTGTATATGAGGACGTACGCAAGTTTGGTACTATGGAACTGCTGGCACCCGACCTTTTGGATGCCTACTTTATTTCTAAAAAATTAGGTCCCGAACCAAGAGAACAGGACTTTGATTTGCAGGCCTTTCAAGTTGCACTAGCCAAATCTAAAAAGCCTATCAAATCCCATCTCCTAGACCAAACCTTAGTAGCTGGCCTTGGCAATATCTATGTGGATGAGGTCCTCTGGCGAGCTCAGGTTCATCCAGCTAGACCTTCCCAAACTTTGACTGCAGAAGAAGCGTCAGCTATTCATGACCAGACCATTGCTGTTTTGGGACAGGCAGTTGAAAAGGGCGGTTCCACCATTAGAACCTATACCAATGCCTTTGGGCAAGACGGATCCATGCAGGATTTCCATCAGGTCTATGATAAGACTGGACAAGCATGTTCGCGCTGTGGGACAGTGATTGAGAAATTCCAGCTCGGTGGACGAGGAACTCATTTTTGTCCTCAGTGTCAAAGGAGGGGCTGATGGGAAAAATCATTGGAATCACAGGAGGAATTGCTTCTGGTAAGTCAACTGTGACAAATTTCCTAAGAGAGAAAGGCTTTCAAGTGGTGGATGCTGACGCAGTCGTTCACCAACTACAAAAACCTGGTGGTCGTCTTTATCAGCTCTTAGTTCAGCACTTTGGGCAGGAAATTATCTTAGAAAATGGAGAACTCAATCGCCCTCTCCTAGCTAGTCTCATCTTCTCAAATCCTGAGGAGCGGGAATGGTCTAAGCAAACCCAAGGGGAGATTATTCGTGAGGAATTGGCTGCATTGCGAGACCAGTTGACTCAGACAGAAGCGATTTTTTTCATGGATATTCCCCTGCTTTTTGAACAGGACTATGTCAACTGGTTTGATGAAACGTGGCTGGTCTATGTGGACCGAGATGTTCAGGTGGAACGTTTCATGAAACGGGATCATCTTTCCAAGGAAGTAGCAGAGTCTCGTTTGGCCGCCCAGTGGTCTTTAGAAGAAAAGAAAAAATTAGCGAGTCATATACTAGATAATAATGGCAGTCGTGATCAGCTTGTGGCTCAAGTAGTGAGGTTACTTGAAGGAGGCGATAGCTGTGCAAGAGATTAGTTGGAAAGAGAATCTTCGTGTTGCCTGGTTCGGTAGTTTTCTGACGGGCGCCAGCATTTCCTTGGTCGTTCCTTTCATGCCTATCTTTGTAGAGCAGTTGGGAATTGAAGGAGACCAAGTTGCTTTTTATGCTGGATTAGCCATCTCAGTTTCGGCTGTTTCAGCAGCTCTAGTTTCTCCTATCTGGGGTATTCTTGCTGACAAGTACGGTCGAAAGCCCATGATGATTCGAGCGGGTCTTGCCATGACCATTACGATGGGAGGTTTGGCCTTCGTGCCAAATATCTATTGGCTACTCTTTCTGCGCTTGCTCAATGGTGTATTTACTGGTTTTGTCCCCAATGCAACGGCCTTGATTGCCAGTCAGGTACCTAAAGATAAGTCGGGAGCGGCTCTGGGAACTCTATCTACAGGTGTTGTTGCAGGAACACTGACGGGTCCCTTTGTTGGAGGCTTTATTGCTGAAATTTTTGGCATTCGTAATGTCTTTTTATTGGTAGGCGCTTTCTTATTTTTAGCTGCAATCCTAACTATTTTCTTTATCAAGGAAGATTTTCAGCCAGTGGCTAAGGAGAAGGCTATCCCAACGAAAGAATTATTTTCTTCTTTCAAGTATCCTAGGCTCTTAGTAAACCTATTTTTGACGAGCTTTGTCATTCAGTTTTCAGCTCAATCAATTGGCCCCATTCTAGCTCTCTATGTGCGGGACTTAGGGCAGTCCGAAAATCTCCTCCTTGTATCAGGATTGATCGTATCCAGCATGGGATTTTCTAGCATGATGAGTGCTGGAGCTCTAGGAAAACTTGGCGATAAGGTAGGGAATCATAGATTGTTAGTCGCGGCGCAGATTTATTCCGTCATCATTTACCTTCTTTGTGCCCATGCAACCAGCCCCCTTCAACTTGGCTTGTATCGTTTTCTCTTTGGTTTGGGAACAGGTGCTCTCATACCAGGTGTCAATGCCCTTCTCAGCAAAATGACTCCAAAATCAGGTATTTCAAGGATTTTCGCCTTCAACCAAATCTTTTTTTACCTTGGTGGAGTGATCGGACCTATGGCGGGATCAGCAGTTGTAGGATATTTGGGCTACCATGCTGTCTTTTATGCGACAGCAGCCTGTGTAGCTTTCAGTTGTTTATGTAACTTAGTGCAATTTAGATCATTATTAAAAGTAAAGGAAATCTAGTGCGAGTAAAAATCAATCTCAAGTGCTCCTCTTGTGGTAGCATGAATTATCTGACCAGTAAGAACTCCAAAACTCATCCTGACAAGATTGAGGTTTTAAAGTATTGTCCTAAGGAAAGAAAAGTAACCCTACATCTTGAATCTAAGTAGATTTTATGGTAAAATAATAGGGATTTTAAGGAGTTTGATATGTATAACCTATTGTTAACCATTTTATTAGTATTATCTGTTGTGATTGTGATTGCGATTTTCATGCAACCAACTAAGAACCAATCCAGCAATGTATTTGATGCCAGCTCAGGTGATTTGTTTGAACGTAGTAAGGCGCGTGGTTTTGAAGCCGTGATGCAACGTTTGACAGGTATTTTAGTCTTTTTCTGGCTAGCCATTGCCTTAGCATTGACGGTATTATCAAGTAGATAAGAAATGGGCGAGACTAGGTCTTAGCCTATTTTTATTTTATGACACTTATAAAGTTATCAGTCAAAAAAATTATAAAAATCTAGAAAGAAAACATGAAAGATAAAATTAAAGAATATTTGCAAGAGAAGGGGCGAGTGACGGTAAATGATCTGGCTCAGGCTCTCGGAAAGGATGGATCCAAGGATTTCCGTGAGTTGATTAAAACCCTGTCTCTGATGGAAAGAAAGCACCAGATTCGTTTTGAAGATGATGGCAGTTTATGTCTGGACCAAAAGAAGAAACATGAAATCACCCTCAAAGGGATTTTTCATGCCCATAAAAACGGCTTTGGCTTTGTCAGTCTAGAAGGGGAAGAGGACGACCTTTTTGTAGGAAAAAACGATGTCAACTACGCTATTGATGGTGATACCGTTGAGGTCGTAATTAAGAAAGTCGCTGACCGCAACAAGGGAACAGCAGCAGAAGCCAAAATTATCGATATCCTAGAGCATAGTCTGACAACCGTTGTTGGGCAAATCGTTCTAGATCAGGAAAAGCCCAAGTATGCGGGCTACATTCGTTCAAAAAATCAGAAAATCAGCCAACCGATCTATGTGAAGAAACCAGCTATCAAGTTGGAAGGGACAGAGGTTCTCAAGGTCTTTATCGATAAATACCCAAGTAAGAAACATGATTTCTTTGTCGCTAGTGTCCTCGATGTGGTGGGACACTCGACAGATGCTGGGATTGACGTTCTTGAAGTCTTGGAATCCATGGATATTGTTTCAGAATTTCCAGAAGCTGTTCTCAAGGAGGCAGAAAGTGTACCAGATGCTCCGTCTCAAAAGGATATGGAAGGGCGTCTTGATTTAAGAGATGAGCTTACCTTTACCATTGACGGCGCGGATGCCAAGGACTTGGACGATGCAGTTCACATCAAGCCTTTGAAAAATGGCAATCTAGAACTCGGAGTTCACATCGCAGATGTTTCCTACTATGTGACCGAGGGTTCTGCCCTCGACAAGGAAGCCCTTAATCGCGCGACTTCTGTCTACGTGACAGACCGTGTGGTACCAATGCTTCCTGAACGATTGTCAAATGGCATCTGCTCTCTCAATCCTCAAGTAGATCGCTTGACCCAGTCTGCTATTATGGAAATTGATAAACATGGTCGTGTGGTTAATTACACCATTACCCAAACAGTCATCAAGACTAGTTTCCGTATGACCTATAGCGCTGTCAATGACATCCTGGCTGGCGATGAGGAAAAGAGACAAGAGTTTAAGAAAATTGTTCCAAGTATCGAGCTCATGGCCAAGCTACATGAAAGGCTAGAAAGCATGCGTGAGAAACGTGGAGCTCTCAATTTTGATACCAGTGAAGCTAAGATTCTGGTGGATAAAACAGGCAAGCCTGTGGATATCGTCCTTCGCCAACGTGGCATTGCTGAGCGGATGATCGAGTCCTTCATGTTGATTGCCAACGAAACGGTTGCTGAACACTTTAGTAAGCTGGACCTTCCTTTTATCTATCGGATTCACGAGGAGCCCAAGGCTGAAAAGGTTCAGAAGTTTATTGATTACGCTTCGAGCTTTGGTTTGCGGATTTATGGGACTGCCAGTGAGATGAGCCATGAGGCGCTTCAAGACATCATGCGTGCTGTTGAGGGAGAACCCTATGCGGATGTATTGTCCATGATGCTTCTCCGTTCTATGCAACAAGCTCGCTATTCGGAGCACAATCACGGTCACTATGGACTAGCAGATGACTATTATACTCACTTTACCAGTCCGATTCGCCGTTATCCAGACCTCCTTGTCCACCGTATGATTCGGGATTACGGCCGTTCTAAGGAAATAGCAGAGCATTTTGAACAAGTGATTCCAGAGATTGCAACCCAGTCTTCCAACCGTGAGCGTCGTGCCATCGAAGCGGAGCGTGAAGTCGAAGCCATGAAAAAGGCTGAGTACATGGAAGAATACGTGGGCGAAGAGTATGATGCGGTTGTATCCAGCATCGTCAAATTCGGTCTCTTTGTTGAATTGCCAAATACAGTCGAAGGCTTGATTCACATTACCAATTTGCCTGAATTTTATCATTTCAACGAGCGTGACTTGACACTCCGTGGAGAGAAATCAGGCACAACCTTCCGTGTGGGACAGCAAATTCGCATTCGGGTTGAAAGAGCCGATAAGATGACGGGAGAGATTGATTTCTCTTATATTCCAAGTGAGTTTGATGTCATCGAAAAGGGCTTGAAACAAGCTGGTCGCAAAGACAGAGGTCGTGGTTCAAGTCGTCGTTCAGACAAGAAGGAAGATAAGAGAAAATTAGGGCGCTCAAATGATAAGCACAAGCATTCACAAAAAGATAAGAAGAAAAAGGGAAAGAAACCTTTTTATAAGGAAGTAGCTAAGAAAGGAGCCAAGCATGGCAAAGGGCGAGGGAAAGGTCGTCGCACAAAATAAAAAAGCACACCACGACTATACAATCGTAGATACGCTTGAAGCAGGAATGGTCCTGACAGGAACGGAAATCAAGAGCGTTCGAGCAGCTCGAATCAATCTCAAGGACGGCTTTGCCCAAGTAAAAAATGGGGAAGTCTGGCTGAGCAATGTTCATATCGCCCCTTACGAAGAGGGGAATATCTGGAACCAAGAACCTGAACGCCGTCGTAAACTTCTCCTTCATAAAAAACAAATCCAAAAATTGGAGCAAGAAACCAAAGGAACAGGAATGACCTTGGTTCCTCTTAAAGTTTATATCAAAGATGGCTATGCCAAGTTACTTTTAGGACTTGCAAAAGGGAAACATGACTATGACAAACGTGAGTCTATCAAACGCCGTGAGCAAAACCGCGACATCGCGCGTGTGATGAAAGCAGTCAACCAGCGATAAAAGAGGAAGTGAAATGGAAAAACTAATTGCCTATAAACGGATGCCCTTGTGGAATAAACAGACCATGCCTGAAGCAGTTCAGCAAAAGCATAATACTAAAGTCGGCACTTGGGGGAAAATTACAGTCTTGAAGGGAGCACTCAAGTTTATTGAGTTGAATGAAGATGGTGAGGTTCTAGCTGAGCACCTCTTTGAGGCAGGAGCTGACAACCCTATGGCGCAACCGCAAGCCTGGCACCGAGTAGAGGCCGCAACAGACGATCTAGAGTGGTACTTGGAATTTTATTGTAAACCTGAGGATTATTTCCCTAAGAAATACCAGACCAATCCAGTCCATTCAGAGGTCCTAGAGGCTATGCAAACGGTGAAACCAGGAAGAGCCTTGGATTTAGGTTGTGGTCAAGGCCGTAACTCTCTCTTTCTTGCACAGAATGGTTTTGATGTGACAGCTGTGGATCAAAATGAATTATCCCTTGAAATCTTGCAAAGCATCGTAGAGCAAGAGGATCTAGACATGCCTGTAGGACTATACGATATCAATTCAGCCAGCATTGGGCAAGCCTATGATTTTGTCGTATCAACTGTTGTTCTCATGTTCCTACAAGCAGACCGCATTCCAGCTATTATCCAAAATATGCAGGAGCACACCACGGTCGGTGGCTATAACCTTATCGTCTGTGCCATGGATACGGAGGATTATCCTTGCTCAGTCAACTTCCCATTCACCTTTAAAGAAGGGGAGTTGGCGAACTACTACAAGGATTGGGAATTGGTTAAGTATAATGAAAACCCAGGACATCTACACCGTCGTGATGAAAATGGCAATCGCATTCAACTTCGATTTGCGACCATGCTAGCTAAGAAAATCAAGTAAATCAAACTTATACCAGCGAATAGAGACCACTTTGCAAGTTTTCTATTCGTTTTTGTTTGCGTTGGTTGATTGGGACGAGCAGGATTTTATGCTATACTAGAAGTAGGAAATCTGAGCAGTAGAGGTCTATTATTGTCTCTCTGTCTAAACAGTTGTAGATGATGGAGGTGATCAAATGACGAGTCTTTTGGTGGAATTGTATGATCGGCATGCATTGGAAAAGAATGTCTACCAAGCCTTTGTCAGTGATTGTGACGAGCTTCTCTTCCTTTCTTTGACGAAAATAAGCAATGAAGAGAAGCTCTCTCTCCGTCAGTTTATCATGGAAGAGGTACCTCATATCCAGCGTGTGACCTTTCGTCAGCTATCCTTAGAACAGCTGTATGATCAGTTAGATTATTGTCTAGCAGGCTATGACCAGGTTCTTCTTGATGTTTTTGGTGGGGATTCGCTACTAGCCTTATCTCTCTATCAATACGGCTTGGATTGGGACCTTCCCATCGTTGCCATGGATGTCGAACGAGGAAAACAATACAAGTGGGTAGCCGGCCAGTTAGAAAAAGAAGACTTGGACATTCCAACCCTGAGCATCCAGCAGTTGATAGCCTTGCGTGGTGGAAAAATGCTCAAATCCAAACGCCCTATCCACTCAGTTCAGCAAATTGCAGCCATCAAAAAGCTAGCCAGCTCAGCCATTTCCAATCCTGCCCACTGGTATCAAGTGACCCAATTTTTCTCTCTAGCTAAGACTAATGACCTTCATGCTGAGACCGAAAAGATACTGGAAAACAACGGCAAGTATTATCACTATCCAGAATCCCTTATCCCCTTACTAGTGGAAGCAGGAATGCTTTGTATTGAAAGCGAAGACAAGAAACGAGTAGCATACAGCTTTCCAAGTCAAGAAGCTCAAGTCTTTTGCCGCAACAAGGGGCATATTTTAGAGGTATATCTCTATCTCTTGGCGCTCGAATCTCAGCTGTTTGATGAATGCATGATAGGCGGTGAGATTGATTGGAATGGCATCTTTCCAGAGGCGGATAATGTCCAAAATGAGATTGATGTCATTCTGAGAAAGGGACGCTCGATTACCTTTATCTCCTGCAAGATGACAGATTTATCAGTTGAAGCCATCAATGAGCTAGAAGTCTACGCCAATCATTTTGCTGGGGAGAGTTGCCTCAAGTTAATTGTCTGTACGGGGAAAATCAATCCTGTTTATGCCAATCGCTGCCAGGAATACGGCGTACTGGTCATTAGAAGTGAGCAGATTCCTAATCTCATTCCCATGCTAAAAAAATATTCTAAGAGACAAAAAAGATAAAAATAATACTATGAAAGGCTGGAATTCCAGTCTTTTTTTCTTCTTTTTCGAATAAATGAGAAAAGGAGGTAGACCATGTTTGTAGCAAGAGATGCCAAGGGGAATTTGGTGAATGCCCTCGAAAAAGATGTTACCAAGCAAGCTTATACTTGTCCAGCCTGTGGGGGCGGACTACGATTACGCCAAGGACAGAGCATTCGAACGCACTTTGCCCATGAAAAGTTAAGAGATTGTATGGCTATTTTTGAAAATGAAAGTCCAGAACACTTAGGCAACAAAGAGGCCCTTTATCACTGGGTCAAGAAGGACAATCAGGTCGCCTTAGAATATAGTCTGCCCGAGATTCAGCAGGTTGCGGATGTACTCGTCAATGAGAAGTTAGCTCTGGAGGTTCAGTGCAGTCCCTTGTCTCAAAAGATTCTAGGCGATAGAAGCCAAGGCTACCGCAGCAAGGGCTACCAAGTTATCTGGCTACTGGGAGAAAAACTCTGGTTAAAAGAGCGATTAACACAACTGCAAAGGGGATTTCTCTATTTTAGTCAAAATATGGGTTTCTATGTTTGGGAACTAGAACTCAAAAAGCAAGTTTTGAGACTCAAATATCTTTTGCATCAGGACCTACGTGGCAAGCTTCATTTTCAGGTCAAGGAATTTCCCTATGGCCAAGGAAATCTCTTGGAAATTCTACGATTTCCTTATCAGAAACAAAAACTGCCTCGTTTTGCAGTTGAGCAAGATTCATCTATCTGTCACTACATTCGGCAGCAGTTGTACTACCAAACGCCTTACTGGATGAGGAAGCAGGAGGAAGCTTATCATCAAGGAGACAATCTATTAAACCGTCAACTAGACGACTGGTATCCTCAGGTCAGACCGATAGCATCAGGAGATTTTTTGCAGATTGAAACGGATTTGACTAGCTATTATAGAAATTTTCAGGCTTACTATCAAAAAAATCCGAAAAATAATTGCCAAAAGCTCTATCCACCAGCCTTTTATCACTTATATTTCTCAAAAAATGTGGTAGAATAGAAAGGATGGAGGAATCTTATGGTATTACAACGACATGAAATAAATGAAAAAGATACATGGGATCTTTCAACAATCTACCCAACAGACCAGGCTTGGGAAGAAGCCTTGAAAGATTTAACTGAAAAAGTACAAACAGCTGCCCAGTATGAGGGGCATCTCTTGGATAGCGCAGACAGTTTGCTTGAGATTACTGAATTCTCACTTGACTTGGAACGCCAAGTTGAAAAGCTTTATGTCTATGCACATATGAAAAATGATCAGGACACGCGTGAAGCCAAGTATCAAGAATACTATGCTAAGGCAATGACCCTATACAGTCAGTTAGAACAAGCCTTTTCATTCTATGAACCTGAGTTTATGGAGATTAGCGAAGAGCAGTATTCGGCCTTCCTAGAAGCTCAACCAAAACTCCAAGTTTACAAACACTTTTTTGACAAGCTCTTGCAAAAGAAAGATCATGTTCTTTCACAACGTGAGGAAGAATTGCTTGCTGGAGCAGGAGAAATCTTTGGCGCTGCTAGTGAAACCTTTGCTATTTTGGATAATGCGGATATTAGCTTCCCATACGTTCTTGATGACGAAGGCAATGAAGTACAACTCTCACACGGTACTTACATCCGTTTGATGGAGTCTAAAAACCGTGAAGTGCGTCGTGGTGCCTATGAAGCCCTTTATGCGACATACGAGCAATTCCAACACACTTATGCTAAGACTTTGCAGACAAATGTTAAAGTGCAAAACTACCGCGCAAAAGTTCGCAACTATAAGAGTGCTCGCCATGCAGCCCTCGCAGCAAACTTTGTTCCAGAGAGTGTCTATGACAATTTGGTAGCAGCAGTTCGCAAGCACTTGCCACTCTTGCATCGATACCTTAACCTTCGTTCTAAAATCTTGGGAATTTCCGACCTCAAGATGTACGATGTCTACACACCACTTTCTTCTGTAGATTATAGCTTTACCTACCAAGAAGCCTTGAAAAAGGCAGAAGAAGCTTTGGCAGTCTTGGGGGAGGATTACTTGAGCCGTGTCAAACGTGCCTTCAGTGAGCGTTGGATTGATGTCTATGAAAACCAAGGCAAGCGTTCTGGTGCCTACTCTGGTGGTTCTTACGATACCAATGCCTTCATGCTTTTAAACTGGCAGGACAATCTAGACAATCTCTTTACCCTTGTACACGAAACAGGTCACAGTATGCACTCTAGCTATACTCGTGAAACTCAGCCTTATGTTTACGGAGATTATTCTATCTTCTTGGCTGAGATTGCCTCAACGACCAATGAAAACATCTTGACAGAGAAATTGTTGGAAGAAGTAGAAGACGACGCAACACGCTTTGCTATTCTCAATAACTTCCTAGATGGTTTCCGTGGAACAGTCTTCCGTCAAACTCAATTCGCTGAGTTTGAACATGCTATCCATCAAGCAGATCAAAATGGAGAAGTCTTGACAAGTGATTTCCTTAATAAACTCTACGCTGACTTGAACCAAGATTACTATGGACTCAGCAAGGAAGACAATACTCAAATCCAATATGAGTGGGCGCGCATTCCACACTTCTACTATAACTACTATGTTTATCAGTATTCAACAGGTTTTGCAGCTGCTTCAGCCTTGGCTGAGAAGATTGTCCATGGTAGTCAAGAAGATCGTGACCGCTATATCGACTATCTCAAAGCAGGTAAGTCAGACTATCCACTCAATGTTATGAGAAAAGCGGGAGTGGATATGGAAAAAGAAGACTATCTTAACGACGCCTTTGCAGTCTTTGAACGTCGCTTGAACGAGTTTGAAGCTCTTGTTGAAAAATTGGGACTAGCTTAAGATGGTAGAGTCTTATAGTAAAAATGCCAATCACAATATGCGTCGTCCCGTCGTCAAGGAAGAAATCGTTGAACTCATGCGCCAGCGTCAAAAGCAGGTGACTGGTTCTTTGAAAGAATTGGAAACCTTCGCTCGCAAGGAAAATATCCCAATCATTCCTCATGAAACAGTTGCTTACTTTCGATTTCTCATGGAAAGTCTGCAACCTAAGAATATTTTGGAAATTGGGACAGCTATCGGTTTTTCAGCTCTTTTGATGGCGGAGTATGCGCCAGATGCTAAGATTACAACCATCGACCGCAATACTGAGATGATAGGCTTTGCCAAGGAAAACTTTGCCCAGTTTGACAGTCGTAAGCAAATCACCCTCTTAGAGGGTGATGCCGTAGATGTTTTGTCTAGCCTGACAGAAACTTATGACTTTGTCTTTATGGATTCGGCTAAGTCCAAGTACATCGTCTTTCTACCTGAAATCCTCAAACGACTTGAAGTTGGTGGAGTGGTTGTCTTGGATGATATTTTTCAAGGAGGAGATGTTGCCAAGGACATCATGGAGGTCCGCCGTGGTCAACGAACCATTTATCGTGGTTTGCAAAGACTTTTCGACGCAACTTTGGACAATCCAGGTCTAACAGCAACTCTAGTTCCTCTTGGTGATGGCATTCTCATGCTACGAAAGAATGTAGCAGATGTACAGCTACCTGATGATAAATGATTTTCAGAAAAATTTAAGAAATTATAGTAAAATAGATAAAGTAACACTTACCGTAAAAGGAGTAAACATGAAGAAAAAAATTATGGCAGGAGCCATCACACTTTTATCAGTAGCAACACTTGCAGCTTGTTCAAATAGTTCTGAAGGAAAAGATTTGATCAGCATGAAGGGTGATGTGATTACAGAACATCAATTCTTTGAAGAAGTAAAGAATAATCCAACTGCGCAACAAGTCTTGCTCAATATGACCATCCAAAAAGTATTTGAACAACAATATGGATCAGAGGTAACGGATAAAGATGTGGATGACGCCGTTGCTGAGGAACAAAAGAAATACGGCGATAGCTACAATAGCGTGCTTCAACGTGCAGGTATGACACCTGAGACTCGTAAAGCTCAAATCCGTACTAGCAAATTGGTTGAATTGGCAGTTAAGAAGGCTGCCGAGAGTGAATTGACAGATGAGGCTTACCAAAAGGCTTTTGAGTCCTATACACCAGATGTGACAGCTCAAATCATCCGTATGGATAATGAAGACAAGGCAAAAGAAGTGCTTGAAAAAGCGAAAGCAGAAGGTGCCGATTTTGCTCAGTTGGCAAAAGACAATTCTAACGATGATAAGACAAAAGAAAATGGTGGAGAAATCACTTTTGACTCTGCTTCAACAGAACTTCCAGAACAAGTCAAAAAAGCAGCCTTTGCCTTGGATGTGAACGGTGTTTCTGATGTGATTACGGCTACTGGAACACAAGCCTACAGCAATCAATTCTACATCGTTAAAGTAACGAAGAAGACAGAAAAATCTTCTAACTTAGAGGATTACAAAGAAAAATTGAAGACCATCATTTTGACTCAAAAACAAAATGATTCTGCCTTTGTTCAAGGAGTAATTGGTAAAGAATTACAAGCTGCTAATATCAAGGTCAAAGATCAAGCCTTCCAAAACATCTTCACCCAATACATCGGTGGTGGTGACTCAAGCTCAAGTTCAAGCAGTAGCTCTTCATCTAACTAAGCAATGAAAATACAAATCTCATTTGAGGTTTGTATTTTTTATGCTTGAAGACAAAAAATAAGTAAAATTCGAAGGATTAAAGGATAATAGTTTTTTTCTTTCTGAAAAAGTGGTATAATAACAATCAAAACTAGAAAATAAAACGGAATTAGGGACAACCACCTCTGTTCCTATTAGAGTGGTGAAATATGAAAATTAGTAAAAGGCACCTACTAAACTATTCCATTTTGATTCCTTATTTTCTTCTGTCAATTTTGGGGTTGATTGTAGTTTACTCGACAACGAGTGCAACCCTAATTGAAGAAGGAAAAAGCGCTTTTCAATTGGTACGTAACCAGGGGATTTTCTGGGTAGCTAGTTTGGTTTTGATTGCCTTAATCTATAAATTAAAATTAGGTTTCCTGAGAAATGGACGTCTCATTTTTATCGTGATGATTGTGGAGATGGTTCTTTTAGCCCTAGCGCGTCTGGTCGGAACACCTGTCAATGGAGCATACGGATGGATTTCTGTAGGACCTGTAACGATTCAGCCGGCTGAATACCTCAAGATTATCATCATCTGGTACTTGGCACATCGTTTTTCAAAACAGCAAGATGAGATTGCGGTTTATGATTTCCAGGTGTTGACCCAAAATCAATGGCTACCTCGAGCTTTTAACGATTGGCGTTTTGTTCTGCTGGTTCTGATTGGTAGCTTGGGAATTTTCCCCGACTTGGGAAATGCGACCATCTTGGTCTTGGTGGCGCTCATTATGTACACCGTTAGTGGAATCGCCTATCGTTGGTTCTCGACTATTCTAGCTCTCTTGGCAGGGAGTTCAATTTTAGTATTGTCTGTTATACGTCTCGTTGGGGTTGAAAAATTTTCTCAGATACCGGTATTTGGTTATGTTGCTAAACGTTTTAGTGCCTTCTTTAATCCCTTTAATGACTTGGCGGGTGCAGGACACCAGCTTGCAAATTCCTACTATGCTATGGTTAATGGAGGCTGGTTCGGACTAGGATTGGGAAATTCTATCGAGAAGCGTGGTTATCTGCCAGAGGCCCATACGGATTTCGTCTTTTCGATTGTCATCGAAGAGTTTGGATTCGTAGGAGCGAGTATGATTTTGGCTTTACTCTTCTTCTTAATTTTGCGAATCATCTTGGTTGGTATTCGAGCTAAGGATCCTTTTAACTCCATGGTTGCTATCGGTGTCGGAGGGATGATCCTTGTTCAGGTCTTTGTCAATATCGGTGGGATTTCTGGTTTGATTCCTTCTACAGGGGTAACCTTCCCCTTCCTTTCACAGGGTGGGAACAGTCTCCTAGTATTATCCGTGGCCATTGCCCTTGTATTAAATATCGATGCCAGCGAGAAACGTGCTAAACTTATCAGAGAGTACGAATCTCAAACTGTTGAAGATCTGTAAGGATTGTATGGAAAGGAAAAGTATATGTCTCTTCAGAAATTAGAAAACTATAGTAATAAAGCCGTCATCCAAGAAGAAGTCTTGATTTTGACAGAGCTACTAGAAGATATCACAAAAAATATGCTAGCGCCAGAGACCTTTGAAAAAATCATGCAGTTGAAGGAATTATCAACAAATGAAAACTATCAAGGGCTCAATGAACTGGTAACTAGCCTTTCCAATGAAGAAATGATTTACATTTCTCGTTATTTCTCTATCCTTCCACTCTTGATTAATATATCTGAGGATGTGGACTTAGCCTATAAAATTAACCACCAGAACAATGTGGACCAAGACTATCTAGGGAAATTGTCTACAACCATAAAGATGGTAGCTGAAAAAGGAAATGCAGCTGAAATTTTAGAAAAGTTAAATGTCGTTCCCGTCTTGACTGCCCATCCAACGCAAGTACAACGCAAGAGTATGCTGGACTTGACCAACCATATCCATACGCTCTTGCGTAAGTACCGTGATGTCAAACTAGGCTTGATTAATAAAGAAAAATGGAACATGGATCTCCGTCGTTACATTGAAATTATCATGCAAACAGACATGATTCGTGAGAAGAAGTTGAAAGTAACTAACGAAATCACCAACGTGATGGAGTACTATCAAAGTTCATTCCTGAATGCTGTTCCGCGTTTGACGGCTGAATATAAGAAACTAGCTAAAGAACAAGGAATTGAGCTCCAACATCCAAAACCAATTACTATGGGGATGTGGATTGGAGGAGACCGTGATGGAAATCCTTTCGTAACAGCGGAAACCCTCAATAAATCAGCTTTGACCCAGTGCGAAGTCATCATGAACTACTACGATGAAAAGATTTATAATCTTTATCGTGAATTTTCACTGTCAACCAGTATTGTGAATGTCAGTGATAAAGTTCGTGAGATGGCGCTTAAGTCACAAGATAACTCCATTTATCGCGAAAAAGAACTCTATCGTCGTGCTCTTTTTGATATCCAAGCTAAGATGCAGGCAACTAAGGCTTATCTCATTGAAGATAAGGATCTTCAGCCTAGATATGCTACTGCAGATGAATTTTATCAAGACTTGTTGGCCATTCGAGATTCTCTCCTTGAGAACAAAGGGGAATACCTGATTTCAGGAGAATTTGTTGAACTGATGCAAGCCGTTGAAATCTTTGGCTTCTACCTTGCTTCTATCGATATGCGCCAAGACTCTAGTGTTCATGAAGCCTGTGTGGCTGAATTGTTAGCATCTGCTGGCATCAACGACCATTATAGCGATCTCTCTGAAGATGAAAAATGCGCCCTCCTCTTAAAAGAGTTGGAAGAAGATCCTCGTATCCTCTCAGCTACTCATGCTGAAAAGTCAGAACTGCTTGAGAAAGAATTGTCTATCTTCAAAACTGCTCGCAAGTTGAAGGATAAACTGGGTGAAAATGTCATTCGCCAAACTATCATCTCTCACGCGACAAGTGTATCTGATATGCTAGAATTAGCCATCATGCTCAAGGAAGTAGGCTTGGTGGATGCTCAAAAAGCGCGCGTTCAGATTGTTCCCCTCTTTGAAACGATTGAAGACTTGGATCACTCGGAAGAAACCATGAGAAGATATTTCTCTCTTCCATTGGCTAAAAAATGGATTGCTTCAAAAGACAACTACCAAGAAATCATGCTTGGCTACTCTGATAGTAACAAAGACGGTGGTTACCTGTCATCGTGCTGGACCCTCTATAAAGCGCAACAACAACTGACTGCTATTGGAGATGAATTTGGCGTTAAAGTCACCTTCTTCCATGGTCGTGGTGGTACTGTTGGTCGAGGTGGCGGTCCAACTTATGAAGCCATCACATCTCAACCGCTCAAGTCTATCAAGGACCGTATCCGTCTGACTGAGCAAGGAGAAGTCATTGGAAACAAATACGGTAATAAAGATGCTGCCTACTATAATCTTGAAATGTTGGTATCTGCGGCTATTAACCGTATGATTACCAAGAAGAAGAGCGATACCAACACGTCAAATCGTTATGAAGCTGTTATGGATCAAGTGGTGGACCGTAGCTACGATATCTACCGTGATTTGGTCTTTGGAAATGAACATTTCTATGACTATTTCTTCGAGTCAAGCCCAATCAAGGCTATTTCAAGCTTCAATATCGGTTCGCGTCCAGCAGCTCGTAAGACCATCACTGAAATCGGTGGTCTACGTGCCATTCCTTGGGTCTTCTCA
Organism: uncultured Streptococcus sp.; assembly: GCA_963552835.1. Taxonomy (GTDB): domain Bacteria; phylum Bacillota; class Bacilli; order Lactobacillales; family Streptococcaceae; genus Streptococcus. The sequence goes on from CAUVMH010000007.1 coordinate 29,048, forward strand.
TGGTCACAAAGTCGTGTCATGTTCCCTGGATGGTATGGTGTGGGATCAAGCTTTAAAGAGTTTATAGATCAAGATCCGAAGAATATCGAGTTTCTTCGTGACATGTACCAAAACTGGCCTTTCTTCCAATCTTTGCTTTCCAATGTAGACATGGTCTTATCTAAGTCTAACATGAACATTGCTTTTGAATATGCTAAGCTCTGTGAAGATGAAGAAGTGCAGGCTATCTACTACACTATTTTAGATGAATGGCAATTGACCAAGAACGTTATTCTAGCTATCGAAGGTTATGACGAACTCTTGGCAGAAAACTCTTACCTAAAAGACAGCCTAAATTATCGTATGCCTTACTTTAATATCCTTAACTACATCCAGTTGGAGTTGATCAAACGTCAACGTCGCGGTGAATTGTCGGCAGACGAAGAAAAACTAATCCATACAACTATCAACGGAATTGCAACTGGTTTGCGTAATTCAGGCTGATATTCTACAAACTTCCTCTTTTTCAAGGGGAAGTTTTTGAATTGTTTAAAAAATTCTAAAAATAAGCTTGACAAGTAGTTGAAAAATGATATAATTTAAACATTCAGAAAGTAATCATGCTCATTTTTAAGAGAGTCTGTGGTTGGTGGAAGCAGATAGATGAAAGTGATGAAAATTGGGCTGAATGTTATAAAGAATTTGAAATCATAAAAATTCGGTGAGCACACCTTACAGTGTAACTCGTTATTGCGAGAAAGAGCGATAGGGATATTCCCTATAATTGAGGTGGCACCGCGCATCGACGTCCTCACACAAGTTTTTTGTGTGAGGACTTTTTCTATTGGGAGGAAAGATATTGGAATTTAAATGATGGCGTCGCTTGTTTTGTTGAAAAGAGCATTATACAAGTGATTTAAAAGGAGAAAATATGAAAAATAAACGTTTAATTGGAATTATCGCTGGATTAGCAGTATTGGTAGTGGCTAGTTTGATTTATTCATCTATGAACAAGCCGGTAGCTAAGGAAGAGCAAAAGGTTGCTAAGGTTGGTGTTCTTCAATTTGTTAGTCACCCATCCTTGGACTTGATTTATCAAGGAATTCAAGATGGACTAGCTGAAGAAGGCTATAAGGACGACCAGGTAAAAATCGACTTTATGAACTCTGAAGGAGACCAGAGCAAGGTTGCAACCATGAGTAAACAATTGGTAGCAAATGGAAACGACGTTGTTGTTGGGATTGCGACACCAGCTGCTCAAGGACTCGCTAGTGCTACTAAAGACCTACCAGTTATCATGGCTGCTATTACAGACCCAATCGGTGCTAACTTGGTCAAAGATTTGAAAAAACCAGGTGGCAACATCACAGGGGTGTCAGATCACAACCCTGCTGAACAACAAGTAGAGTTGATAAAAACCCTCACACCAAATGTTAAAACAATCGGAGCTCTTTACTCAAGTAGTGAAGATAACTCAAAATCACAAGTTGAAGAATTCAAGGCTTATGCTGAAAAAGCAGGTTTGACAGTCGAAACATTTGCCGTTCCTTCAACAAATGAAATTGCTTCAACAGTTAATGTTATGACAAGCAAGGTCGATGCGATTTGGGTTCCAATTGATAACACCATCGCATCAGCATTCTCAACAGTTGTTTCAAGTAACCAAACAGCTAAAAAGCCAATCTACCCAAGTGCCACTGCCATGGTAGAAGCAGGTGGATTAGCATCTGTAGTAGTTGACCAACACGATCTTGGTGTGGCTACTGGTAAGATGATTGCTAAAGTTTTGAAAGGTGAAAAACCAGCTGATACGCCAGTTAATGTCTTTTCAACTGGTAAGTCAGTGATTAACAAAAAACTAGCGCAGGAACTTGGTATCACCATTCCTGAGTCCGTTCTAAAAGAAGCAGGACAAGTGATTGAATAAAGATAAAGGAGGAGTTGGGGACATCTCCTCCCATTTTTACTAAAGAAAGAAATGAGTGAAAGATTATGATAGTATCCATTATTTCACAGGGGATGGTCTGGGCGATTCTAGGTTTGGGAATCTTTATGACTTTTCGAATTTTGAATTTCCCTGATATGACTACTGAAGGTTCTTTTCCTCTTGGGGGAGCAGTAGCTGTAACCTTGATAACACAGGGAGTCAACCCATTTTTAGCAACCCTAGCCGCAGTAGGAGCGGGCTGTCTAGCTGGAATGGCGACAGGTCTCTTATATACCAAAGGAAAAATCCCAACCCTCTTATCAGGGATTTTGGTCATGACTTCCTGCCATTCCATCATGCTGATGATTATGGGACGTGCCAATCTGGGGCTTCTTGGAACCAAGCAAATTCAGGATGTCTTGCCTTTTGATTCAGACCTTAACCAACTCCTGACCGGATTAATCTTTGTAGCTCTTGTTATTGGCCTTATGCTCTTTTTCCTTGATACCAAACTAGGTCAAGCCTACATCGCCACAGGTGACAATCCTGATATGGCTCGTAGCTTTGGTATCAATACGGGACGAATGGAACTCATGGGCTTGGTTCTCTCAAATGGGATTATCGCGCTTGCAGGAGCCTTAATTGCTCAACAAGAAGGATACGCAGATGTGTCTCGAGGAATTGGAGTGATTGTCGTAGGCCTGGCTAGCTTGATTATTGGTGAGGTTTTGTTCAAGAGTTTGACCTTGGCAGAGCGCCTCATGACCATCGTTGTAGGGTCTATTGCTTATCAGTTCCTCGTCTGGGGAGTGATTGCTCTTGGGTTTAATACAAGTTATCTTCGTTTGTACAGCGCCTTGATTTTGGCAGTTTGCCTTATGATTCCAACCTTCAAAAGCAAATATCTGAAAGGAGTCAAGTTTAGCAAATGACAGCAATTGTAGAATTAAAAAATGCTACCAAAGTCATCACGAATGGCTTTAATGAGGAAAAAATCATTCTTAATGATGTTTCTCTTGAAATTTTCGAACATGATTTCATTACCATTCTAGGTGGAAATGGAGCTGGGAAGTCAACACTTTTTAACACTATTGCAGGTACCCTACCTTTAACAAGTGGAAGTATCCGTATCATGAGCGAGGATGTAACGCATTTTTCACCTGAAAAGCGGGCTAAGTATTTGTCTCGTGTCTTTCAGGATCCTAAGATGGGGACGGCTCCCCGTATGACGGTGGCGGAAAATCTCTTGATTGCCAAGTTTCGTGGTGAGAAGAGAGGACTCCTTCCTAGAAGACTTTCAAGCCATCGGGAAGAATTTCAGTCTACCATTGAAAAAGTGGGAAATGGGCTTGAAAAACATCTGGACACTCCTATTGAATTTCTATCAGGCGGTCAGCGTCAGGCATTGAGTCTCTTGATGGCAACCTTGAAGCGACCAGAGTTGCTCTTGTTGGATGAACACACAGCAGCCCTTGACCCAAAAACGAGTGTGGCCTTGATGGAATTAACAGATGACTTTGTCAACAAGGGTCATCTAACAGCCTTGATGATTACCCACCATATGGAAGATGCACTGAAGTATGGAAATCGTCTGATTGTCATGAAGGAAGGCCGTATCATCCAAGACCTCAATAAAGAAGAAAAAGCTAAGATGAAAATTTCAGACTACTATCAATTATTTGAATAGATGAGTTAAATTATCATCAAAAATAGTGAAGAAAAACTTAGAATCCTGAAAGTGTTTCTGAGTTTTTTATCTTCCTTTTCTATCCAGAAAAATATGGCAAAGAGAATTCCGGAAAGCGTATGAAATGGTTTACTTTTTTTCAGAAATAAGCTATACTAGTTAACGTAAAACTATGATAAGATGGAGGTATTGTGTATGGTTGACAAGCAAGTTATTGAAGAAATCAAAAACAATACCAACATTGTGGAAGTCATAGGCGACGTGATTTCTTTACAAAAGGCTGGACGGAACTATTTAGGGCTCTGTCCTTTTCATGGTGAGAAGACCCCTTCTTTCAACGTTGTGGAAGACAAGCAGTTTTATCACTGTTTCGGATGTGGTCGTTCAGGAGATGTTTTTAAGTTCATCGAAGAGTACCAAGGTGTGTCCTTTATGGAAGCTGTTCAGCTCTTAGGGGAGCGCGTCGGTATTCAATTAGCCATGCCTGTCCAGTCTCGTCCTCAACAGGCTTCGCCTCATCAAGCTTTATATGATATGCATGAAGAAGCTGCCCGTTTTTACCATGCAATTCTCATGACGACCAAGATGGGAGAAGAAGCAAGGGCTTATCTCTACAAACGTGGATTGACGGATGATGTTCTGAAGCACTTTCAAATTGGACTGGCTCCAGCAGAGAGAACCTATCTCTACCAACGTTTATCTGACAAGTTTGAGGAAAAGGATTTATTGGATTCGGGCTTGTTTTACTTGTCAGATGGCAATCAGTTTTATGATACTTTTTTTGGACGTATCATCTTTCCTTTGACCAATGACAAGGGGCAGGTTATTGCTTTTTCAGGTCGTATCTGGGACGAAACTGATAGTCAGACTGCCAAGTACAAAAATAGTCGTTCGACTGCAATTTTTAACAAGAGTTATGAATTGTATCATTTGGACAAGGCAAAAAAGGGAACAGGGAAGATCACAGAGCTCTATCTGATGGAAGGCTTCATGGATGTAATCGCAGCCTACCGTGCTGGTATAGAAAATGCTGTAGCTTCCATGGGGACAGCCTTAAGCAAGGAGCATGTTGACCACCTCAAACGCTTTACCAAAAAAATTGTTCTCAGCTATGATGGCGACAAGGCAGGGCAGGCAGCGACAGCCAAAGCTCTGGAAGAATTAAAAGATTTCTCAGTTGAGGTTGTTCGAGTACCTGATGCCATGGACCCAGATGAGTATTTGCAAAAGAATTCTGCTGAAGACCTGGCTTACCTTTTAACCAAGACTCGGATCAGTCCTATAGAGTTCTATATACACCAGCTCAAGCCAGAAAATAGTGATAACTTGCAGGCACAAATCGAGTTCATTGAAAAAATAGCTCCCTTGATCGCCAAGGAAAAGTCTATCACTGCCCAGAATTCTTATATTCACATTCTGGCGGATAATCTACCTTCCTTTGATTACCAGCAGGTGGAGCAGATTGTAAATGAAAGTCGGATTGTTCAGAGGCAGGAGAGAGTCAAAGAGGAGCAACCTCCAGCAGCGATTAGTTTACCTGTAACGCGACAATTGACAGCAGTCATGAGAGCAGAGGCTCATCTCCTTTATAGGATGGCTGAAAATCCAGTTGTGTTAAATGACTACAGATTAAGAGAAGATTTTTTCTTTGATACCCCAGAATTTCAGATTCTTTACGAATTATTAAGTGTAGAGGGACAAATCGGCTCAGAGGAGCTTTCTCATCAGACGCCTGAGGTTGAAAATGCTTGGTACCACGTGCTTAGTCTGGATTTGCCAGCTGAGATGTCGCCTCAGGAGCTAGTGGAAGTCGAAGCGACTCGAAACCGTGCCCTCCTCAGTAAGGACAACTTAAGAATTAAAAAGAAAGTGCAGGAAGCTAGTCATGTAGGAGATACAGACACAGCCTTGGAAGAATTGCAACGATTGATTTCCCAAAAGAGAAGAATGGAGTAATAATGGCAACAAAACAAAAAGAAGTAACTACATTTGATGTGCAAGTAGCGGACTTTATCCGTAACCACAAAAAAACAGGAACAGCAACAGACGATGAAATCAATTCAAGTCTGGTTATTCCTTTCACCCTCGATGCAGACGGCATTGAAGACCTTTTGCAACGGATTCAGGATGCTGGAATTTCTATCACAGATAACGAAGGAAATCCAAGCGCGCGTGTGCTTAGTGCAGAAGAAGAACCAGAACTCAGTGATGAGGACTTGATTGGCTCAACTTCTGCCAAGGTTAATGACCCAGTCCGTATGTATTTGAAGGAAATCGGGGTTGTTCCTCTCTTGACCAACGAAGAGGAAAAAGAATTGGCACTTGCAGTTGAGGCTGGTGATATCGAAGCCAAACAACGTCTTGCGGAAGCCAACCTTCGTTTGGTAGTTTCGATTGCTAAGCGATACGTAGGTCGTGGCATGCAGTTTCTTGACTTGATTCAAGAAGGAAACATGGGCTTGATGAAGGCCGTGGATAAGTTTGACTATTCAAAAGGATTTAAGTTTTCTACGTATGCAACTTGGTGGATTCGTCAGGCGATTACTCGTGCCATCGCTGATCAGGCGCGTACTATTCGTATCCCTGTCCACATGGTGGAAACCATTAACAAGCTTGTCCGTGAACAGCGGAATCTCCTTCAGGAATTGGGTCAAGATCCAACTCCTGAACAAATCGCTGAGCGTATGGATATGACACCTGACAAGGTGCGTGAAATCCTAAAGATTGCCCAAGAACCAGTATCACTTGAAACACCGATTGGTGAAGAGGACGATAGCCATCTTGGGGACTTTATCGAAGACGAAGTGATTGAAAATCCAGTAGACTACACAACTCGTATCGTCTTACGTGAGCAGTTGGATGAAGTCTTGGATACTCTCACAGACCGTGAAGAAAACGTCTTGCGCTTGCGCTTCGGGCTAGATGATGGGAAAATGCGTACTCTTGAAGATGTTGGTAAAGTCTTTAACGTGACTCGTGAGCGTATTCGTCAGATCGAGGCCAAGGCTTTGAGAAAATTGCGCCAACCAAGTCGCAGCAAACCCCTTCGTGATTTTATTGAAGACTAAGAGTGAGGAATAATATGGCTTATACAGAAGAGCAAATTGAAACGATTAAAACTCGTATTTTGACTGCCTTGGAAGAGGTCATCGACCCTGAGTTGGGAATTGATATTGTCAACTTAGGTTTGATTTATGAGATTCGTTTTGATGGTGAAACAGGTCACACGGAAATTGATATGACCTTGACAACTATGGGGTGCCCGCTGGCTGACCTCTTAACAGATCAGATACACGATGCGATGATAGAGGTTCCTGAGGTAACCAATATCGAAGTCAAATTGGTCTGGTATCCAGCATGGACGGTTGAAAAAATGAGTCGCTATGCGCGTATCGCCCTAGGAATTAAGTAATCGATTGGAAAATTGCGAGAGACGATTGGAAAAGAGAGGGGCTCCTCTATTTTCCTCTGGTCTCTTCTTTCTTTTACTGATTTTCTTGAAATAAAATGGTATAATGAGTAGTATGGAAAACAAAAAATTGCGTATTAATATGCTAAGTTCAAGTGAAAAGGTGGCTGGTCAAGGAGTGTCAGGAGCCTACCGTGAATTGGTGAGTCTACTTCATCGTGATGCCAAAGATCAGTTGATTGTTACGGAGAATCTTCCTGTAGAGGCAGATGTAACCCACTTTCACACCATTGATTTCCCTTATTATTTATCCACATTTCAAAAGAAACGCTCTGGGAGAAAAGTTGGCTATGTGCATTTCTTACCTGAGACACTCGAGGGGAGTTTGAAAATTCCATTTTTCTTAAAAGGAATTGTCAAACGCTATGTTTTTTCCTTTTACAATCGGATGGAACACTTGGTGGTAGTTAATCCCATGTTTATCGAGGATCTAGTTGCTGCGGGTATTCCACGAGAAAAAATAACTTATATTCCCAATTTTGTAAATAAAGAAAAATGGCATCCATTACCAGCTAAACAAGTTGCACAACTTCGTGAAGAAATGGATCTTGCAAAAGATCAGTTTGTCGTGGTTGGTGCGGGTCAGGTTCAGAAACGAAAAGGGATAGATGACTTTATCCGTCTTGCTGAAGAATTGCCAGAAATTACCTTTATCTGGGCTGGTGGTTTTTCATTTGGTGGAATAACAGATGGTTATGAACGCTATAAGAAGATTATGGACAATCCACCTAAAAATCTAATTTTCCCAGGTATTGTGTCACCGGAGAGGATGCGGGAACTGTATGCTTTAGCTGATTTGTTCTTACTACCTAGCTATAATGAACTGTTCCCTATGACCATCTTAGAGGCAGCTAGTTGCGAGGCTCCTATAATGTTAAGGGATTTAGACCTGTATAAGGTCATTCTTGAGGGAGATTATCGTGCTACAAGTGATGTCTCTGAGATGAGAGAAGCAATCCTAGAATATAAAGAAAATCCTGCAGCATTAAAAGAATTGAAAGAAAAAGCTAAAAGGATATCCAAGCAGTATTCAGAAGAGCGTTTACTGGGAATCTGGTTAAAATTTTATCGGGAACAGGCTGCTCTAGGTAAAAAGTGAGGTAATCTATGCGAATTGGTTTATTTACAGACACCTATTTTCCTCAGGTTTCCGGGGTTGCGACCAGTATTCGAACCTTGAAGACAGAGCTTGAGAAGCAAGGCCATGCAGTTTTTATCTTTACAACAACAGATAAAGATGTGAACCGCTACGAGGATTGGCAAATCATTCGAATTCCGAGTGTCCCTTTCTTTGCATTTAAAGATCGACGATTTGCCTATCGAGGTTTTACAAAGGCACTTGAAATCGCCAAGCAGTATCAACTCGATATCATTCACACCCAGACAGAATTTTCACTTGGATTATTAGGGATTTGGATTGCACGAGAATTGAGAATTCCTGTTATCCATACTTACCATACCCAGTACGAAGACTATGTGCATTATATTGCTAAGGGGATGTTGATTCGTCCAAGTATGGTAAAATATCTGGTACGTGGTTTCCTTCGTGATGTAGATGGAGTAATCTGTCCTAGCGAGATTGTTCGGGACCTTTTATCTAAATACAAAGTGAAGGTTGAAAAACGTGTCATTCCAACCGGAATTGAGCTAGCTAAGTTTGAACGACCTGAGATTAAAGATGAAAATTTGCAAGAACTTCGTTCGAAGTTAGGTATTCAGGAAGACGAGAAAATGCTACTGAGCCTTTCGCGTATTTCTTATGAGAAGAATATCCAAGCAGTCCTAGATGCTTTTGCTGAAGTATTGAAAGAAGAAGATAAAGTGAAGCTAGTCGTTGCTGGAGACGGTCCTTATCTGGACAGTCTGAAAGAGCAAGCAGTGAAATTAAACCTTCAAAAACATGTGATTTTTACAGGTATGATTGCTCCAAGTGAGACAGCCCTATACTATAAGGCTGCAGATTTCTTCATCTCTGCCTCTACGAGTGAAACTCAGGGATTAACTTATCTAGAGAGTTTAGCCAGTGGGACGCCCGTCATTGCTCATGGCAATCCTTATCTTGATAACCTGATTAGTGATAAAATGTTTGGAACGCTCTATTATGGAGAGCAGGAGTTATCAGGGGCCATCCTTGAAGCCTTAATCGCTACTCCGTATATGTCTGAACAAAAGTTGGCGGATAAGTTGTACGAAATTTCAGCTGAAAACTTTGGAAAACGAGTACATGAGTTTTACCTTGATGCCATTATCTCAAATAACTTTGAACATGAATTGCATGATGGAAAACCTGTTAGTCAGCGCTTTTTGAAAACGATTTTATATCTACCTCAACAGGCTGTTACAAGTCCAGTAAAAGAGTCTAAGCGTATTTTGCGGGCTTCTCGGAAGCAATTATCCAGCATCAGAGATTATTGGAAAGATGAATTCAAATAATAGATAAGAGGAAAATATTATGAAAAAATTAATGCGAAGTGGAAAAAACCAAATAATTGGTGGAGTCTGTGCAGGAGTTGCCCATTATTTTGATATTGACCCAACAATTGTTCGTGTTGTTTGGGGTGTTCTTGCATTTTGTTATGGAGCAGGAATCCTTGCTTACATCATTTTATGGGTGGTTGCACCAGTTTCGACAGACTATTAAATTAGAATTATAAAGTGAAAAGGAGAAGTTATGGCTTTTGGAGATAATGGAAAACGTAAAAAAACATTGTTTGAGAAAGTGACACTTGTTGTCGTGCTCATCATGTTGTTTGTAACCCTTGCTGGTATCTTTGCAACTGCGCTTGGAGCTTTTAGTAGATTCTAAGCAAGCTACGAGGATAGAAACAATAACTAATGACTGGGTTCTCCCCAGCCTTTTTAAAGTGAGAAGAAAATATGAGTATGTTTTTAGATACAGCCAAGATCAAGGTCAAGGCTGGTAATGGTGGTGATGGCATGGTTGCCTTTCGTCGTGAAAAATATGTCCCTAATGGCGGTCCGTGGGGTGGTGATGGTGGACGTGGAGGTAACGTTGTTTTCGTGGTAGACGAAGGTTTGCGTACCTTGATGGATTTCCGCTATAACCGTCATTTCAAGGCTGATTCTGGTGAAAAAGGAATGACCAAAGGAATGCATGGACGTGGTGCAGAAGACCTTCGTGTTCGTGTGCCACAGGGAACTACTGTACGTGATGCAGAAACAGGTAAAGTCATTACAGACTTGATTGCACATGGTCAAGAATTTATCGTGGCTCATGGCGGTCGAGGCGGTCGTGGGAATATCCGTTTTGCCACTCCCAAAAATCCTGCACCTGAAATCTCTGAGAATGGAGAGCCAGGTCAAGAACGTGAGTTACAACTGGAATTGAAAATCTTAGCAGATGTTGGTCTAGTCGGTTTCCCATCTGTCGGCAAGTCAACTTTGCTCAGTGTCATTACTTCAGCCAAACCCAAAATCGGTGCTTACCACTTTACGACGATTGTGCCTAATCTAGGGATGGTCCGTACACAGTCAGGTGAATCTTTTGCAGTAGCTGACCTTCCAGGTTTGATTGAAGGGGCTAGTCAAGGTGTTGGTCTTGGAACCCAGTTTCTTCGTCATATTGAGCGTACTCGAGTCATCCTCCATGTCATCGATATGTCGGCTAGTGAAGGACGTGATCCTTATGAGGACTACCTTGCTATCAATAAGGAATTAGAATCCTACAACCTTCGTCTCATGGAACGTCCGCAGATCATCGTGGCCAACAAGATGGATATGCCTGAAAGTCAGGAAAATCTTAAAACTTTCAAGGAAAAGTTGGCGGCAAACTACGACGAGTTTGAGGAACTTCCAGCCATCTTCCCTATTTCTGGATTGACCAAGCAAGGTTTGGCGCCTCTTTTGGATGCGACAGCCGAGTTGTTAGACAAGACTCCAGCATTCCCAATCTATGATGAGTCTGATATGGAAGAAGAGGCTTACTACGGCTTTGACGAGGAAGAAAAGGCCTTTGAGATTAGTCGTGATGATGATGCGACGTGGGTACTTTCTGGTGAAAAACTCATGAAACTCTTTAACATGACCAACTTTGACCGTGACGAATCGGTCATGAAGTTTGCTCGTCAGTTTCGTGGTATGGGGGTTGACGAAGCCCTTCGTACACGTGGAGCCAAGGATGGAGATTTGGTACGAATCGGTAAATTTGAGTTTGAATTTGTAGACTAGGAGATTGATATGGGAGATAAACCGATATCATTCCGAGATGCGGATGGAAATTTTGTTTCTGCAGCAGATGTATGGAATGAAAAGAAACTAGAAGAATTGTTTAATCGTCTCAACCCTAAACGTGCCCTTCGATTGGCACGTACAAAGAAAGAAGAAACACAGTCAAAGAAATAAAAAATTCCCGTGATTTTTTAATCACGGGATTTATTTTATTCACCAAAGAAAAATGGTGGTGCGTATTTTTTTAAGCTTTCAAAACAAGCTTGCGCTTTTGTAGCATCTTCACAGATAATCATGCAGACATCGTCTCCACAAAGGGTTGCAACGACATCTGGAAAGTCTAAGGAATCAATTACAGATCCAAATGATTGGGCTAAACCGGGTAAAGTTTTCAAAATAACTTGGTGTTGGATAGGACGCAACATAACAAGAGCATCTTCCATATAATTTTCGAGACGTTTTTCCCACTTGGAGATAGAGCCTGTATTTAACACGTAGTAAGAATTATCTTCTTCGCGAACTTTTGAAAGGTTCATGGTTTTGATATCGCGTGATAAGGTAGCCTGTGTAACTTGGATATCGTTTTCGGCTAACAAGGCTTGTAATTCCGCTTGGGTATGGATTTTATTTTTTGAAACGAGGGCACGAATAAGTTGGTGTCTGTGTTCAGATTTGTTCATAAGTGTTAATAGCTCCTTTTATGAGGGAATAGTGATAGTAGATTGTGCTAAATCAACAGTCAAGTGATAGTCTGTATTATCTCGAATTGTAATCTCAAAGTCTGTTGTGTAGAGCACTAAGCGGAGAATGTCTCCTTCCTTAAGTTTGTAAATAGTTGGTTGAAGCTCTAGCTTGAAGTCCATCCATTCATTTGGTTGGATTTCTT
>CAUVMH010000008.1:0-39519 GCA_963552835.1 uncultured Streptococcus sp.
TCGCATAGAAAGAGGACAAAATGGCAACATACGGATTTTTAGATGTTTTAGAGGAGGAGTTGGACAAGAACTTTCCCTTTGACTTTGAGATTAGTTGGGACAAGCGCAATCACGCGGTAGAAGTGAGTTTTTTACTAGAAGCGCAAAACGCTGCAGGTGTGGAGATGCTGGATGAGGACGGAGGAGTTTCGTCAGACGATATCCTCTTTGAGGAAGCGGTTCTTTTCTACAATCCTGCCAAGTCAACGGTTAATGCAGAAGACTATTTGACGGTCATCCCTTACCTGCCTAAAAAAGGATTTTCTCGTGAGTTTTTAGCTTATTTTGCCCTTTTCCTTAAAGATACTGCCGAGGTTGGGCTGGATGCCCTTATGGACTTTTTGGAAGACCCAGAAGCAGAAGAATTTGTCATGGAATGGAACCAAGAAGTCTTTGAAGAAGGAAAAGTTGGCTTGGAAGAAGGAGAATTTTACCCTTATCCGAGATATTAGGAGTCTGATATGGAAGTAGAAATTTCTGATTTCACAGGCTGCAAAATTGCCCTCTTTTGTGAGGATAGGGTTTTAACTATCTTGCGTGATTGCAAGGAAAATATCCCATGGCCCAATATGTGGGAATTGCCCGGTGGTGGGCGAGAAGGCGATGAAAGTCCTTTTGAGTGCGTGGCGCGTGAAGTTTATGAAGAACTGGGAATTCATCTGACTGAAGATTGTCTGCTTTGGAGTAAGGTGTACCCAAGCATGCTTTTCGAGGGGAAGGAATCCGTCTTTCTAGTTGGTAAGTTAACGCAGGAACAGTTTGATAGTATCATCTTTGGCGATGAAGGACAGGGATATAGAATGATGAGCACTGATGAGTTTTTTGGCTCAGATAAGGTTGTACCCCAGTTGCAGGAGCGAGTGAAGGATTATTTGGAGGAAGTAAAATGATTTTTGCAATTGCAACAACGACGTTAAATAAGGAAGTTAAACGCAAACTAAAAACTGGACAATATTCTAGAGAAGAAGCTGCATTCATCTATATGGAATATTTAAAGTTAAAGAAGCAGAGAGAAAGTGGTACGAAAGTAGCTGGGATTTCTATGGCTGTTATTTGGGTATTAATGCTTGTTATACCCTTACTGAGTGGTAGAGGTCTCGTACTGCCCCTTTCAGTATATTTTTTATTTTTGATACTGTTTGCAGGAATTGTTCTATTTGTTTATTATCTTATGTTTGGTATTTTTAAACAGCAGATTCATAGCGCAATGAAAGAACACTACACAGATGTAATTGAGGAATTTAAGGGTCAGTAAAACAGCGTGTGTAAGAGCATAGGAAGCGAGTTGAGAGAGTGAATTTGGAGGTATTAGTATGATTCAGATTATCCGAGCAGGAGCAGAAGATTTAGAAACCATTATTGCCATTCAAAGAGCTAGCTTTAAGGCTGTCTATAAGAAATATCAAGATGAGTATGATCCCTACCTAGAGGATCGTGAACGAATCAAGTGGAAATTGGTTGAGCGTCCCAATAGTTATTACTACTTTTTGAAAGAAAAGGACGAGAATATCGGATTTTTACGAGTTAAGACCAATGAGGAATTGACGGAGGCTTGGTTGGGAACGGCAGCGATTTTACCCCAGTATCAAGGAAAAGGTTATGGTTCTGAAGGATTGAAATTGCTGGAAAAGGAATTTCCGACGATTAAACAGTGGGATTTGTGTACGGTATTACAGGATGCGGGCATGGTTGCCTTTTATGAGAAAAATGGCTACCGTCAAACCCATATCGAGCCTGAAAAAGAAGGTATGGATATGGTTTACATGAAAAAATTGATTGACAAATAGAAAGGATGGTTCGGTTACATTTCTAAACTGAACCCGCCCTAAACACTGTGCCAAAAAGATAAACTTCTCTTAGACACAAGCGTCTTCAGAGAGTTTCCTATTTTGGCCTTGTGTTTTACGGGCTTGGTATCTTAATGATGGAAACATGGCAAGAGTTAAAAGTTACAGTGAAGCGTGAGGGGGAGGAATTGGTTTCCAACCTCTTGATTGAGTTGGGAGCTCAAGGTGTTGCGATTGAAGACAGCATGGACTATGTGGGAAATGTTGATCGTTTTGGTGAAATTTTCCCAGAGATTGAGCAGCAAGAGGAAGTCGTGGTGACAGCCTACTATCCTGATACGGTTGATGTGGCAGTGGTTGAGGCAGATTTACAGGCTCGCTTAGCAGAATTGACAGACTTTATGGATTTGGGAGAGGTCAAGATGGGGATGACTGCCTTGGCTGAGGAAGACTGGGCTGACAACTGGAAGAAATACTATGAACCAGCTCGCATTACTCATGATTTGACTATTGTGCCGTCTTGGACAGACTACGAGGCGACTGATGGAGAAAAGATTATCAAGCTGGATCCTGGTATGGCCTTTGGGACAGGAACCCATCCGACGACCAAGATGAGCCTCTTTGCCTTGGAGCAGGTTCTTCGTGGCGGAGAGACAGTGCTAGATGTGGGTACTGGTTCAGGTGTCCTTTCTATTGCTAGCTCGCTTCTGGGTGCCAAGGAAATATTCGCCTACGACCTAGATGATGTGGCAGTTCGTGTGGCTCAGGAAAATATTGAGCTCAATCCAGGTATGGAAAACATCCATGTAGCGCCAGGTGATTTGCTCAAGGGTGTGGAGATTGAAGCAGATGTCATTGTAGCCAATATCTTGGCAGATATCCTCATCCATCTGACGGACGATGCTTATCGTTTGGTCAAGGATGAAGGCTACCTGATCATGAGTGGCATTATCAAGGACAAGTGGGACATGGTGCGAGAGTCAGCTGAGTCAGCTGGATTTTTCCTCGAAACTCACATGATTCAAGGGGAATGGAATGCCTGTGTCTTTAAGAAGACCAAGGATATTTCAGGTGTGATTGGAGGCTAGCATGCAACAGTATTTTGTCAAAGGCGGTGCAATCTCTCCTGTTACCATTGAGGACAAGGAAACCAGCAAGCACATGTTTCAGGTTATGCGCCTGAAAGAAGATGATGAAGTGACCTTAGTCTTTGATGATGGCATCAAGCGCTTGGCGCGCGTGCTAGATGTGGAAAACCGTCAGTTTGAGTTGGTCCAAGAATTAGCTGACAATGTAGAACTGCCAGTCCAAGTGACCATTGCATCTGGATTTCCCAAGGGAGACAAGCTAGAGTTCATCACTCAAAAAGTAACCGAACTGGGTGCTAGCCAAATCTGGGCCTTTCCTGCAGACTGGTCCGTTGCCAAGTGGGATGGTAAGAAATTGGGCAAGAAAGCCGAAAAACTAGAAAAAATTGCCCTTGGAGCAGCAGAACAAAGCAAGCGGAATCTGGTCCCAAGTATCCAACTTTTCGAGAAAAAAGCAGATTTTCTAGCTCAGTTTGACCAGTTTGACTCTATCGTAGTGGCCTATGAAGAATCGGCCAAAGTAGGAGAATCAGCTGCACTTTTACAAGCAGTTAGTGACCTTGAAAAAGGAGCCAAATTGCTCTTTATCTTTGGCCCAGAAGGCGGTCTCTCACCAGCAGAAATCGAAAGTTTTGAAACTAAAGGAGCTGTCTTGGCGGGACTTGGACCTCGGATTTTACGAGCAGAAACAGCACCACTTTACGCCTTATCAGCACTTAGTGTTTTATTAGAATTAGAAAAATAAGAGGAAGAAAATGGAACAAAAACACCGTTCAGAATTTCCAGAAAAGGAACTTTGGGACTTAACAGCTCTATACCAAGACCGTGAGGATTTCTTGCGTGCAATCGAGAAAACACGCGAAGATATTAACCAATTTAGCCGTGATTACAAGGGCAATCTTCACACTTTTGAGGATTTTGAAAAGGCCTTTGCAGAATTGGAGCAAATCTATATCCAGATGAGTCATATCGGAAATTATGCCTTTATGCCTCAGACGACAGACTATAGCAATGAAGAATTTGCCAATATTGCTCAAGCTGGGATGGAATTTGAAACAGACGCCAGTGTAGCCTTGACTTTCTTTGACGACGACTTGGTGGAAGCTGATGAGGAAGTCTTGGACCGTTTGGGTGAATTACCACATTTAACAGCTGCCATTCGTCAGGCCAAAATCAAAAAAGCCCACTATCTAGGTGCTGATGTGGAGAAGGCCTTGACCAATCTCGGTGAAGTTTTCTACAGTCCACAGGACATTTATACTAAGATGCGAGCTGGGGACTTTGAAATGGCTGACTTTGAAGCCCATGGCAAGACTTATAAAAACAGCTTTGTGACTTATGAGAATTTCTACCAAAACCACGAGGATGCTGAGGTTCGTGAGAAATCTTTCCGCTCCTTCTCAGAGGGACTTCGTAAGCACCAAAATACGGCTGCGGCAGCCTATTTAGCCCAAGTCAAGTCTGAAAAACTCTTGGCAGATATGAAGGGCTACGACTCAGTCTTTGATTATCTCCTAGCTGAGCAAGAAGTGGACCGTGCTATGTTTGACCGCCAGATTGACCTCATCATGAAGGACTTTGCGCCAGTTGCCCAGAGATACCTCAAGCATGTTGCCAAGGTGAATGGTCTTGAAAAGATGACATTTGCAGACTGGAAATTGGACTTGGATAGCGCCCTGAATCCTGAAGTGACTATTGACGATGCCTATGATTTGGTCATGAAGTCAGTAGAACCTTTGGGACAAGAATATTGTCAGGAAGTTGCGCGCTATCAAGAAGAACGCTGGGTGGACTTCGCTGCCAATAGTGGCAAGGATTCTGGTGGTTATGCGGCGGATCCATATCGCGTGCACCCTTATGTCCTCATGAGCTGGACAGGCCGTTTGAGCGATGTCTATACCTTGATTCATGAAATCGGGCATTCTGGTCAATTTATCTTTTCAGATAATCACCAAAGTTACTTCAATGCCCACATGTCTACTTACTATGTCGAAGCGCCATCAACCTTCAATGAATTGCTTCTCAGTGACTACTTGGAGCACCAGTCTGATGACCCACGTCAAAAACGATTTGCCCTTGCCCACCGCTTGACAGACACCTACTTCCATAATTTCATCACCCACCTCTTGGAAGCAGCCTTCCAGCGTAAGGTTTATACATTGATTGAAGAAGGGGAAACTTTTGGAGCAAGCAAACTCAACAGCATTATGAAGGAAGTCTTGACAGATTTCTGGGGAGATGCCATTGAAATTGACGACGATGCGGCTTTGACTTGGATGCGCCAAGCCCACTATTACATGGGCTTGTATAGCTACACCTACTCTGCTGGCCTTGTCATCTCGACAGCTGGCTACCTCCATCTGAAACATTCAGAAACCGGAGCTGAAGACTGGCTCAATCTCCTTAAGTCAGGTGGTAGCAAGACACCACTTGAGTCAGCCATGATTATTGGAGCGGATATCTCAACAGACAAACCACTCCGTGATACGATTCAGTTTCTGTCTGATACAGTTGACCAGATTATCGCCTACAGTGTGGAGTTGGGGGAGTAAGAGTATCCGGTGTCGGATTTAAGCCGCTTTATTGATAAAATGAATACACAAAAATCACCTGTTTTAGGTGATTTTTTCATGCTTTAAAGATTTACTCAAATTTTCCTTTATTGGCTTCATTTGAAGCCTTCATGCTAATTTATAAAAGGTTGGCGAGATTTTCATTATCAAAGCTAGCTTCTCCATTATTATCCACTTTTATGGCGAGGTAATGAGTGCTGCGATCAAGATAATCCATTCCCTCTAAATCGACATAGTTATCCGCTTTAAAATCAAGCGCCGCTAATTGATAAACAAATCGAATATTTAGAGCTTTAACATAGTCTGTTTCAAGAGCCTTTTGTTGTTCTTCCACCAGTCCTTGAAAGAATGCGAGATTGTCTGTGTGATAGGATGCTTTGACTTCATATTGGTAAGTATCTACAGATGGAGACATAAATTTCAAATAAACCATATCGCCTTCTACATTATAGTCCTCAAGAGTATAGGCACCTGCTTTTCCTAATGCATTGGTATTGACCTTGAAAAACATTGGTGCATAAATTTTGAGAGGATATTTTTCTCCCTTATACTCAAAGATGGTATCATTTGAAAAATTCGGACGGATTTTAGTTAACTCAGGGACTAAATATTCGTTCCAAATCTTATCAAATAACTCTTCTTGATTGCTAGCACCCGATGCTTTCACAACTAGGTCAAGATTTTCTTGATTGACAAAGACTGCATCCACTAATTTGAGGGCTGTTTGAACCTTAGGATCCGAAATTTCTTTTTTCTATTTTCAAGATTCTCAGCAGCCTCTTTAGTGCGATCTAGAGTTTTATTAAATTGACTGCCACTGTTTGTTTCAACAAAGGTTCTCTCATAGTTCGTAGGTTCAACTTTGGCATTCCAATCAAATGAAGCAGCAGGACCAGTTACATCTTTCTTATGGTAGGTTGCTGTCTCTGTATTTGTTGTACTTTCTGTATTGCTTGTAGTAGTGGTCGATGGTTTAGATGAACAGGCGACGAGGCCAAACGCTAAAATCGTAGCAGTGGTTAGAAAATAAACTCTAAACTTTTTTCTCATGGTAGTCTCCTTTTCCAAAAACGTTTATTCTATATTATCAATTATATTATTCTCTTTATTTTTTTGTATGATCTACTAGAAAAAGGTTTGATTGAGGAATGCATACTTTTAAGCAAGTGTTTGAAAGCTTTCGACATTCTTCAAGGATAATCAGCAAAGCATTTTTATCAATTTTTACTTGTAATAGTCTTTATTAGAATTTCAGTGGATTTTCAAGAAATTTTCCAATCAAATATCTTGAAACCCTTTGTTTCTTTTGATAGACTAATACATAGTTTAAAAAAAGGAGACTTATCATGAAAAAATTTATTGCTGAATTAATCGGTACATTTATGCTTGTGTTCATCGGAACAGGAGCTGTTGTTTTTGGGAATGGTGTTGAAGGTCTTGGCCACCTTGGGATTGCTCTTGCTTTTGGTTTGGCAATCGTAGTTGCAGCTTACTCAATTGGGACGATTTCAGGTGCTCACTTGAACCCAGCGGTTTCGATCGCTATGTTTGTAAACAAACGTTTGTCATCTTCTGAGCTTGTAAACTACATCCTTGGACAAGTAGTTGGAGCTTTCCTTGCGTCAGCTGCAGTATTCTTCCTCTTGTCTAACTCAGGCATGTCAACTGCTAGTCTTGGTGAAAATGCCTTGGCAAACGGTGTCACTGTCTTTGGTGGTTTCTTGTTTGAAGTCATCGCAACTTTCTTGTTTGTCTTGGTTATCATGACGGTAACATCAGCAAGCAAAGGTAATGGCGCAATCGCTGGTTTGGTAATCGGTTTGTCATTGACAGCCTTGATCCTTGTGGGATTGAACATCACTGGACTTTCAGTAAACCCAGCTCGTAGCTTGGCTCCTGCTGTCTTGGTAGGTGGCGCAGCCTTTCAACAAGTTTGGATTTTCATCCTTGCCCCAATCGTTGGTGGTATTCTTGCAGCCCTTGTTGCTAAAAACTTCCTTGGAACAGAAGAATAATTGAAATTCAAAAAGCCTTGCTCCTCAGTTTGAGGAACAGGGCTTTTTCGTATGATACTCTTCGAAAATCTCTTCAAACCACGTCAGCGTCCATCTGCAACCTCAAAACACTGTTTTGAGCTGACTTCGTCAGTCTTATCTACGACCTCAAAGCAGTGCTTTGAGCAACCTGCGGCTAGCTTCCTAGTTTGCTCTTTGATTTTCATTGTGTATGAGTTTAGCGGTTGTCAATTTTCTCTGGATAAAGGTCGTGTTGAAAGAGGCGTTGTTCTGCCAATCCTTCATACTTAGTTCCAGGTCTACCGTAGTTGTAGTAGGGGTCAATTGAAATGCCACCGCGCGGAGTGAATTTTCCCCATACCTCTAAATAGCGAGGGTCTAGCAAGTTGACCAAGTCTTTCCCGATGGTGTTGATACAGTTTTCGTGAAAATCCCCATGATTTCGGTAACTAAATAGGTAGAGTTTGAGGGATTTTGACTCGACACAGAGCTTGTCAGGAATGTAGGAAATATAAATGGTCGCAAAATCTGGCTGAGCAGTGATTGGGCAAAGCGAGGTAAATTCAGGACAGTTGAATTTGATGAAATAGTCATTTTCCACATGACGATTGTCAAAAGATTCGAGGACATCTGGTTGATAGTCAAAGATGTAGTTGGTTTCTTTGTTGCCCAGTAGGCTTAGGTTTTTCATTTCTTCTTGTTGTGACATGATTTTTTCTTTCTAATCTTAAACACCACGTTGGTTGTCGTAGAGGAGGGTATGGAGTTGAGGAAGGACGCGGACATTGCCCCAGCTATCATCAGCAGCGACACGTTCCCAGAGTTCTTTGAGGCGGTCTAGTTGGTCTTGAACGATATTGCCTGTAGCCTTGGGCTCAGGGTTTCCTGCTGATAAGAAGAGAACATCTGGTTGGTAGCGTTCTTGAATGTCTTTGGCAAAGGCCAAATCGGCATCATCAAAGACAGGGATTTTAAAGGTGACTTTATCTGGATCCAGTTGGGAAACGATAAAGTCCAAGGTCTCAAAGTTGACTTCCATCTTGGATGAAGGAGGTTTTGGACTCAGAGTAACCTGGTCGATGTCTTTCAACCAATTTTGCCAGCGAGAGCCTTGAGTTTCAACAGCCAGAGTGACACCACGTTCCTTGAGTTTAGTGACCAATTCGGCCATGTTGGCTGCTAGGATAGCAGGATTTCCCCCAGATAGAGTTACATAGTCGTAGCTTCCTAGCTTGTCTAATTCAGCAATGACTTCGTCAGCCGTCATGCGAGTTGGTTTTTCAGAACCATCCCAAGTAAAGGCAGAGTCGCACCAGTCGCAGTGGTAGTCGCAACCTGCAGTGCGGACAAACATAGTTTTCTGCCCGATAGCACGGCCTTCACCTTGAAAGGTTGGGCCGAAAATTTCCAGAACTGGTAGTTTGAGGACACGTTCCCTAGTCATCTAACCACTCCCGTCTAAACTCCGCAAAGGCAGTCGGAGTCTCATAGAGGCGGACGTATTCCAAACGGAGACTGCGCTCGTCTGGCAACTCTTGACTCATGGTTTGAAAAATCCAGTAAACCATATTTTCAGCAGTCGTGTTCATATAAGGCAGGGTTTCATTGAGATAGCGATGATCCAAGTGGGGCTCTAAGTAGTTCTTGTAGATAGCTTTGATATCTCCGAAATCGTAGGTCATGCCACGTTCATCTAAAAATCCACTGACAGCAATCTGCAGATGATAAGTGTGGCCGTGCAGGGATTTGCATTTTCCTTCATAGTGAAAGAGGTGGTGGGCAGCGTCGAAGGTAAATTCTTTTGATACCAAGGTTCTGTGAGGATTGTAGACAAGAGATTCCCCAGTTTCTTGTTTGATTTCTTTAGGTGCAAAAAACATTAGCCCTCTCCTTTCTGTGAGAGATAAACATCTAGGCCATGCTGACGTAGGTGGCAAGCTGGGCAATCTCCACAGCCACTTCCGATAATCCCATTGTAGCAGGTCAAGGTCTTTTCACGAACGTAGTCAAAGGCACCGAGTTGGTCGGCTAACTTCCAAGTTTCAGCCTTGTCTAGCCACATGAGAGGTGTTTGGATAACAAAGTCGTAATCCATGGCAAGGTTGAGCGTAACATTAAGGGATTTGACAAAGACATCCCGGCAGTCAGGGTAGCCTGAAAAATCTGTCTCGCAGACACCTGTCACGATGTCTTTAATGCCCCGTTGCTTGGCAAGAACTGCCGCAAAGGATAGAAAGAGGTGGTTGCGACCGTCAACAAAGGTATTGGGAACCTCTCCCTCTTTTTGCTCAATTTCCAGATCGGAGGTCAGGGCATTTTCAGTGATTTGCCCCAGTAGAGACATATCTAGGATGTGATGACGAATGCCCTGTTCCTTGGCGATTTCTCTAGCAACTTGAATTTCGAGATGATGGCGTTGGCCGTAGGCAAAGGTGACAGCTTCGACTGTTTCATAGTGTTCTTTAGCCCAAAAGAGGCAGGTTGTGGAATCTTGACCGCCGCTAAAGACGACCAAGGCTGATTGACGTTTCATAGTACTCCTTCCAAAATGGGAAATGTTCAGAGCACGCAAAAAGCTCCCTTTAGGGGAGCTAAAAAATACCAAGTAGAGGTTTTTTTTAGCGATGGCATGTCCCAAACATCGTAATATTCTACCTACAGTCTAGCATATTTTTTGAAAAATGGCAAAGGGCAAGAAAAAAGAGACCAAATAAAGTACTTGGTCTCTCGTGTGATTAGCTCAATTCAGCAACGATGGCTTTGATTTGTTCTGCAGTGTGTACTCCTGCAACTTGTTTCACCACTTGGCCGTCTTTTTTGAAGAGAAGGGTTGGGATAGACATGATTCCAAAGGCACGAGCTGTGTTTGGATTTTCATCAACATCCATTTTGACGATTTTCAAGACATCTTCTGAAAGCTCTTCAGACAATTTATCCAAGATTGGACCTTGCATACGACATGGACCACACCAAGTTGCCCAGAAGTCTACCAAGACCAAACCGTCTTTTGTTTCTTGTTCAAATGTTGCATCTGTAATTGCTTTTGCCATTGTATTTCTCCTTTTTAATTATATTGGCTTAAATCTTGTTTCATGAGATAGAAGAAGACATCTCCATAAGTCCCATGGTAGTCCAAATCATGACCATTATAGGTTAATTTTTGAACTGGGTAATAATCTGCGACACCGATAAGGCAAGCTTGTTGAGAACGCTCAAAGTCCTGGTAAGACTCGAAAGTCATGGTTCTCTCTTTTTTGCTGGTATCTAGATAGGTAATTTCGATCATATTAAACTCCTTTGTTTGATCTTGACTTTATTGTACTCCTTGAAAAGAGGAATGTCAAGAAAAATGATTGCGCACGCAACTTTTTTTAAAAGATACTTATTAAGGCAAGAAATCAAGACTGGTTTCCAATCTTTCTTCGACGGCTTTTTGTAGATAAGCCAGGGTTGTTTGTCCCTCGTCAGTCAGGCAGATAAAACTAGCCCGTCTATCCTGGTCGCAACATCTGCGACTAAGCAAGCCACAGTTTTTCTCTTCTAGTCGGGCCACCATTCGAGAAACAGCGCTGGGACTGAGATGGAGTTTATCGGGTAAATCAATCTGGCGTAGAGATTTTTCTTGGGCCAAATCCAGATAGTAGAGCAAGTAAAACTCTTTCAAGTTCAGCCTTTGTTCACTCTGCTGGGCAATAGTTTCTTCCAGCATGGCTTCCATTTCCTTTTGACGGCAGTTGTAGTCAAACCACTTTTCCAAATAGGTCATTGCTTTCTCCTTTCTTTTCAAAGTAAAAATCACAAAGTCATTACTAACTGCCTTTGTAATACAAGATGATTGCGCATGCATTTATTATACTACTTTTAACTAATCCTTGCAAGAAAGAAGAATTTCAATATTTCCTTGAAATTTTCTGAAAAAAGAGTAAACTGGTATGCAAGAAGTTTATTTCATGGAGTTTAGGATGAAATTATATGTTCAATTAATGATTCTCTTTGTGATTTCTCTAATCGGTGAGGGAATCTCCAGTTTCTTTCATCTGCCCATCCCAGGCAGTATTATCGGTTTGATTATTCTCTTTCTAGCCCTGCAGTTCAAGTGGCTAAGGACCAGGCATGTCAACATGGTTGGGAATTTCTTGCTGGCCAATATGACCATTCTCTTTTTGCCACCAGCAGTGGGAATCATGGAAAAGTTTGATATCATTGCTCCCTATCTCTTGCCCATCGTTTTGATTGTCTTTTTTGCGGCTGTCATCAACATTATCCTCATAGCCCTAGTGGTTCAGTTTATCAAGAGACGATTTGAGGGAGATTATGAGAAGGGAGAAACGAAATGAGTGAATTTGTATCGAATCCTTTGTTTGGGATTGCATTATCTATCCTAGCTTATCTAGTGGGGATGTTGATTTACAGACGTTTTCCACATCCATTGACAACGCCCTTGCTTTTGTCGGCTATTTTTATCATTATTTTCCTTAAGGCGACGGGGATTTCTTATCAAGATTATTACCAAGGTGGGGTTTATCTGAATAACTTAATAGTCCCATCGACCGTGGCTCTAGGGATTCCGCTTTACAAGAGTTTTCATTTGATGAAGCACCATGCTCGGAGTATTCTCTTTGGTAGTCTGCTAGCGGTAGTTGTCAATACTAGCTTCACCGCCATAGTGGCGAAAATCTTTGGCATGGACTTTTTCCTAGCCATTTCTCTCTTTCCCAAGTCAGTGACAACCGCCATGGCAGTGGGAATCACAGAAAAATTGCAAGGTTTGACGACTGTGACCTTGGTCGTCGTAGTGGCAACTGGGATTTTAACTAGTGTTATTGGACCAACCCTTTTGAAGTGGTTGAAGATTGATGATCCAGTGGCTGTCGGACTCTCCCTTGGAGGAACAGGCCACGCAGTTGGAACGGGAACGGCTTTTCAGTACGGGTCTGTAGCAGGAGCTATGGGTGGCTTGGCAATCGGTGTCACCGGTATTCTCTATGTTTTTGTTAGCCCTATTGTAGCCAGTTTGATATTGAGTTAAAGCAAGGAATTTAAGTTCCTTGCTTTTTGTATTGTCATGTAGCTTTTATATCATTTAGCCTGTGAATCTATAACTAATAGTTAATAGAATAAGATTTATACTCTAGATTATTACCAAGCTCCACTATCATCTACATAATAGCCATCAGGTGTATAGGTATTACGAAGCATATTACCAGATGATGCGAGATAGTACCACTTACCATTATCTTTGACCCAACCTGTCGCCATAGAACCTGAGTCTTTTAGGTAATACCAAGTTCCACTATCTTTAATCCAACCTGTTGCCATAGAACCTGAGTCTTTTAGGTAATACCAAGTTCCAATATCTTTAATCCAACCTGTTGCCATAGAACCTGAATCATTTAGGTAGTACCAAGAGCCACCATCTTTAATCCAGCCTGTCGCCATAGAACCTGAATCTTTTAGGTAATACCAAGAGCCATTATCATATAGCCAATCAGCTGAAATCATAGCTCCTGATGATTTAAAGGCATACCAGCTACCACCTCGGTATAGCCATGTTTGATTAAACATAACCCCTTCATCATCCATAAAGTACCATGTTCCCTGATTATTGATCCAAGCATCTTTAACTAGTTGACCTTGTTTTTGATAGTAGCAATTTTGGTTTGATTGTAGCCAGCTAGCAGTTTCAAAGATTGGAGAAAGTTTTACATATAATCCACTGCTATTATATTGCCGAGCAATTCTTCCTGGTTTAATTAAATTAAGAGTTCCTTCTTCACGCCAAGCAACAACAGATTTTCCTGATATTACGGTTGGAAGCGTTGTAACATAAGACTCATTTACAGAATCCCATGAACTTTCTAAGATTTGGTCACCATCTAAAACAAAGTAGCCACTCTTAGCAGTATCTGAATCAACATCGTCAACTACCTTAGTAGACCAAGTTTTTACTTCAGTACCACTCTTAGCCTCTACTACAATATCCCCACGATATCCATAAGGGATATAAAAGTGTAAAAAACGTCCCTTATCTTCAGTTTTAGATACCGTTCTTTCCTCCGCTAAAAAGCTAGTATTTTGCTTTTCTCCATTTAAACTAACTGTCCATTCGATTTTGCTAGTACTAGGTAAATCTAACACTTTAATATTTACTTCATATCCATTATTAATCTTACTGACTTTCCCATTCTCGTATCGAATGCCGCCTTTAAAAGCCCAGTCTTCTTTAAGTTCAAATGCCTTTCCTGCTTGAGGTAGAGTCAATAAAACGAAACCTGCCAATGACAAACTAAGTAGTGTAATTTTTTTTGATACTTTCATTTTATGAACTCCTTATTTTTTGAATAAAACAAATTGACTGTTGTCTGGATAAATTTCAATATGCTGGTTAGAATTTTGTTTCAAAACTTGTTCACGAGAGTATGTATACAGTTCATTTAACGTGATTCTATGATTATAATTTTGGTCTGCTATTAAAGATACTTGTGAATTCTGTAGAGGATTCCATCCTGAACCTAAAGACCAATATTTAGTCGCTAAACTTAATGATCCACCACTAGAGTATTCTGCACCTCTTGATGAGCATAGTACTAAAAATTTAGAGTCAATCATCTCACCTGATTTTTCGTTACCATTCATATTAGAAAATCCTGATACAAACTCGTTCAAATCAAAATATTCTGTAGAGGCTTCTTCATTGGATGCCTCCGTATTATCTTTAGAGATAATTGTTCCAGCATGACAACAATCCAGCATAACAACAAACTTACCTTTGTATTGTTTTAAAATGGACGCCAATTCCCAACCAGAAAATGCTGTTTTATCACTCCCAATATAGATTCTTCCATCTCTTCCTCCATGACAAGTAAAGTAAAGATAGTTCACATCACTTTCGGTAGAAGATTCAAATAGTTCTTGCATTTTTGCAATAATCTCAGACTTAGTTCTATCTGGGAAACGAACAACTTCACTGAAATTTTGGTTGCTAAATACCTTTTCCATCGCATTAACATCTGCGATAGGTACTGCTGGAGTAGATGTTTCACCAAGAACTAAAGCCCGACGATTGATATTTCGGCTTTCGCCACTATTAGCAAAGAAATAGGTATCATCTCCGATATTGTGCCAACCCGTCTGCATAGCTCCGCTAGTATCTAAATAATATTGTTCACCTTCGATAGTCTGTAGCCCTGTTTGCATGACACCACTAGTATCTAAATAATACCAACTACCCGAATCCCAACACCATCCAGTTTTCATGGCTCCACTATCATCTAGAAAATACCATTTTCCATATTCTTTAATCCAACCTGTCTTCATCCAACCTTCACTATCAAAATAGTACCAGGTGTCATTTATTTTTTCCCATCCATTTGTAGTATAAGAACCATCATAATGCTCATACCACCAACGGCTATCAGATTTTATCCAACTTCCACTTGACTTACTATAAGTCGTTTGAGTGGAGGATTCTTGAGCAGAAACTGGATTATTGGTTGGCAGGGATGCTCCCAAGCTAAGTAAAGCAACTGCTGATAATGAAATTTTCTTCAAAACTTTCATAATAATATTTTCCTTTTTTTTTTATTTTGATATAATCATATCAGAATAAAAAAAGCTCGTTTTATTTATTGCAGAAATGGAAGAGAATTGATATGGAAAATTTTGGAGCCGTTTTAAAAGATATCCGTATTTCAAAAAATTTTCGTCTGAAAGATTTAGCGTGTAATGAAATTAGTGAATCAACAATTTCTCGGTTCGAGAATGGAGTTACGAAGTTATCTATTAATCATTTTTATATTCTGTTAGATCGCCTTGGAACCTCATTTTCAGAATTTGAAGAGTTAGTTCACTGTTATTACTCCCAAAAGGTATGTTTTTGGGGAGAGTTAGAAAATGCTGTAAATTCTTCAGATATATTTTTACTTCAAGAATTAGTCCAGAAAATAGAGTTAAGACAAAAGCAAGAAAAAAGTTTATGCAATTACCATATAAAATTGATTACTGAGCAACAGATCAACCGTCTTGCAAACCTTCCTTATAATTCATCTAAATGCAATGAATTAATAAAATATCTGCTTTCTGTAGATACTTGGATGGAGTATGAACTAAAAATTTTCTATAATTCGGTGTTTTTTATGAATACAAAAACCATTAGCTTACTATATAGAATAGTAATCAAGAAAACACGACACTTTCTAAAAACGGAAACGGGAGCTCGCAGGGTAATTCCTTTATATTTATTTAACTTGGAATTACTGTTAAAAAATAATTTGTTAGATAGCGCTCAATTTTTTATAGATGATTTAGAAAATTTACTTACGAGACAAGGATATTATTTTGAAAAAAATTATTTGCTTTTTTTAAGAGGTGTTTATCATATTAAAACTAATCGAGTAGAGATAGGTAAGAAAGAATGTTCTAAAGCTATGAGAATATTTAAGGAATATAATGATAGTGACACAATAGAGAAATTAAACGAGATATTTAGATCAGATTTTATATTTTAATTGCTAGATGGATTCATTTTTTTAATCTAGTTAAAAAATGAGATAAAGAAAAGGATAGCCTCTCAGTGATGAGATGTTATCCTTTTTTGACGTTTAAACTATTGCAAATTAACCTTGTTTTTCAAGATATAGTAGGTACCGAGATAGTAGATAGCTGATAAAAAGAGATCGCGCAGAATTTCTGTACCAATCATCATGTTAAAGTCATTTTCAATTCGGAAGAAGAGAGAAACATAACCAATGACGATGGCAATGACGATATAGGCTAGAATCCCCATAGCTGTTCGATACTCATTAAAGAGTTGTCCGATTGAGATGGAGAGGTAAATGGATAAAATCCATGTAATCGAACCGACAAATAGTGATAGGGCATACAGCCAGCCGTAGCTGAGGTAAGGGGAAATGAAGTTATAGAGGGCAGTGAAGTCTTTTTCTATTGGTGTTAAGAAGAAGATAATCAATATACTCAAGATAAAGACGATATAGCTTAAGATGGACCAGACAAGACCACCTAAAAGTTTTGCGATGATGATTTGATGCTCAGAGACAGGCAAGGTCAAGGTCAAGTACCCTTGGCGGTCATAAACACTCCCCTTGAATCTTCGGATGATTAAAAAGATTGTTGCAATCCAAAGAGTGACGCTGAGTCCTCCAAAGACTAGTACCAAAAAGAAGATGAAATAAACAGCATTGTTAGAATTGTAACTCTGGCTAAGGCTACCAAGAAAAGCTCCAATTAAAACTGAAATTGCAAGCACAGCTCCATAGAGCGCTAAATACCATTTATTGACATTCTTAAATTCATAACGAACTAGATTCCAAAACATAATAATCTCCTTTGCTTAGGCTTTAAATTCCTGGCGGAAGAGCTGGTCAATTGATTCACCTGACTCGTAACGAATATCATCAACATTTCCTTGGCGAACGACTTTTCCGTCTTTGAGGAAGATAATCTCATCCAAGATTGGCTCAATATCTGAAATCAAGTGGGTTGAAATCAGGACCGTAGAAGTTGGGGAATAGTTGTTGATGATGGTATTGAGGATATAATCACGAGCAGCTGGATCCACACCTCCGATTGGTTCGTCCAGAACGTAGAGGCGGGCTTCACGGCTCATAACGAGGATTAGTTGGACCTTTTCCTTGTTTCCTTTTGATAATTTCTTTAAGCGACTATTTTCATCAATGCCGAGATCGGCTAAAAGGTGTTGGGCTTTTTCGAGATTGAAATCCTGATAGAAGGTTTTAAAGTAAGTCAGAGCTTCTTTAACCTTCATTTGCTCATTGAGATAAGTTGTGTCTGGTAGATAAGAGACAATGGCTTTGGTAGCAGGACTTGGGTCCATGTTGTTAATGAGGACACGACCTTGGTCTGGTTGGAGAAGTCCGTTGATCAGCTTGATCAAGGTTGTTTTTCCAGATCCGTTCGGACCGAGAAGTCCAACGATTTTTCCAGCGGGAATCTCAAGGGAAACATTGTTAAGGGCTGCTGTAGCCCCATAGGATTTGGATACATTTTCAAATGCTAGTAATGTCATAATTTTACACTCCTTTGATGTATTCGCTAAGCACACTTGGCAGTTCTTCTTTTTGATAGCCGAATTGAAGCATGCCCGTTACAAAGTTTTTCAGTTGCTCCTCAGAAAGCTGTTTGCGGGACTGAACGATGAGATCTAAGTCCTCAGTGACAAAACGACCAGTTGTTCGCTTGCTATAAACGAAGCCCTCGCGCTCAAGATCAGACAAGGCGCGCTGAATTGTGTTGGGATTGACCCCAGCCTCGCTCGCTAGTTCCCTTACGGTTGGGAGCTGTTGGTTGGGTTCCAGTTCATGGGAAACAATCTGTAATTTGATTTTTTCCATAATCTGTAAATAAATCGGTTTTGTATTATCAAATGACCAGGACATCATAGTCTCCTTTCTTTTTCTTTATTGTTCTAATTAAATAATACAATAAAACAAAAAACTTGTCAAGTAAAAATAAGAATTGTTTTGGGAATTGCTCAAAAAATGGTATAATGAAAAGAAAACGACAAGGAGGGAAATGCATGCGTTGTCCAAAATGTGGGGCTACCAAGTCTAGTGTTGTTGATAGTCGACAAGCCGAAGAAGGAAATACCATCCGTCGAAGACGTGAGTGCGACGAGTGTCAGCATCGTTTTACAACCTATGAAAGAGTAGAAGAAAGAACGCTGGTTGTCGTCAAAAAAGACGGTACACGAGAGCAGTTTTCGAGAGATAAAATCTTTAATGGGATTATCCGCTCAGCCCAGAAACGCCCTGTTTCGAGTGATGAAATTGGCATGGTGGTCAATCGTATCGAGCAAAAACTCCGTAGTCGCAGTGAGAATGAGATCCAAAGTGAATATATTGGGTCCTTAGTCATGGAAGAATTGGCAGAGCTTGATGAGATTACCTATGTTCGTTTTGCCAGTGTTTACCGTAGCTTTAAGGATGTGA
The DNA here is from genome assembly GCA_963552835.1 of uncultured Streptococcus sp. Lineage (GTDB taxonomy): Bacteria > Bacillota > Bacilli > Lactobacillales > Streptococcaceae > Streptococcus. The sequence continues at coordinate 18,470 of CAUVMH010000008.1, forward strand.
GTGAGTTGGAGAGTCTGCTCCAGCAGATCACCCAGTCCTCTAAGAAGAAAAAGGAAAAATAAATGAAGCCAAATGACCGTTTTTCTTTTCTAAAGAATAATCGGGTGTCGCAAGATACCTCATCTCTGGTGCAGTGCTACCTCCCGATTATCGGTCAGGAGGCTCTGAGCCTCTATCTATATGCCATTACCTTTTGGGATGGAGGGCAAAAGGAACACCTTTTTGCCAACATTCTTAATCATTTGAATTTCGGGATGAATACGCTCCTCCAGTCTTTTAAAATCTTATCTGCTGTAGACTTGTTGACTCTTTATCAAAAGGGGGAAGCTTATGAATTGCAGATTCAGTCCCCCCTCTCCAGTCAGGATTTTTTAAGTCATTCTGTCTATAGCAGATTATTGGAGAGAAAGATTGGGGATACAGCTGTTTCTACTATGAAGCAGGTTCCAAGTGAGGGAGAAGCACTCTCTGTTTCCTTGAGCCAAGTTTTTCCAAACCTGACTGAAGAAGTGATACCAATCGAGTCAAAAAACAGGGTGAAAAATGATTTTGACTTGGAACATTTTCAGCGCCTGATGGCTCGAGATGGCTTGCGTTTTGAAAATGAGCAGGCAGATGTTTTGGAATTGTTTGCCATCGCAGATGAAAAAAAATGGACCTGGTTTGAAACCTATCAATTAGCCAAGGCGACTACAGTGGCTCAGGTGATTTCAGTCAAACGCATGCGTGAAAAGATAGCACAAGAACCAGCGTCTTCTGACTTTAGCTCAAAAGAAATGGCCATTATCAGGGAAGCTAAAAATAAAACTCCCCTAGAATTTTTAGCAGAAATCAAGCAAACACGTAAGGGAAATATCATCCAAAGTGAAAGAGAACTCCTTCACCAGATGGCATCTTTAGGCTTGTTGGACGAAGTTATCAATATCATCTTGCTTCTAACCTTTAACAAGGTTGATTCGGCTAATGTCAATGAAAAATATGCTATGAAGGTCGCAAACGACTATGCCTATCGCAAGATTCGGACAGCAGAGGAAGCCGTGCTTCGGATTCGAGAGCGTCAGCAAAAAGGGCAAGAAGAACAGAAAAACAAGGCTAGCTCAACTAAGACAAATGTTCCCAAGTGGAGTAATCCAGAATACAAGAATCAAACCAGTGAGGAAACTCGTCTGGAACTAGAACGCAAAAAACAAGAAATGTTAGCCCGATTAGAAGAAGGAGGAGACTAGATGGAGAGTGTTGGTGATGTAATCAAACGTCAGACAAGTCGTTTTCAGTATCAGGACTTGGTCCAGCAGATCATGAAGGACCCCGATGTAGCGGCTTTTATCCAGAAAGAATCCCTCAGTTCAGAGGAGTTAAATCGCAGCATTTCCAAGTTCAACCAATATATCACAGAACGGGATAAGTTTCTTCGTGGGGATGCTGACTATATAGCGCGTGGCTACAAGCCTATCTTGGTCATGAATCATGGTTATGCAGATGTGTCTTATGAAGAAACACCAGAGCTAATCGCGGCTGAAAAAGAGGCGGCAATCAAGAATCGTCTCAAGTTGATCAATCTACCAGCAAGTCTCAAGAAAGCGAAATTGGCTCAGATTGACCTGGATGATCTAGGCCGTTTGCCGATTTTTGAGAGACTCTATGCCTTTGTTGACCTTTACCCAAGCATCCGAAAAGGCCTCTATCTTTATGGAGATTTTGGTGTCGGTAAGAGTTTCATGATGGCGGCTCTTGCTCATGACCTATCTGAAAAACGTGGTGCTTCAACAACCATTCTCCACTATCCAAGTTTTGTCATTGATGTAAAAAATGCTATCGGTGAAGGCTCTGTAAAGACCTTGGTGGATGAGATCAAGTTAGCAGAAGTCTTGGTCTTGGATGATATTGGTGCAGAACAGTCTACCCCTTGGGTGCGTGATGAGATTCTCCAAGTCATCCTCCAGTATCGCATGCAGGAAGATTTGCCGACCTTCTTTACTTCCAACTTTAATTTTCAAGATTTGGAAAAACATTTTGCCAAAGGAAAAAATGGAAATGATGAGACTTGGGAAGCTAGACGGGTCATGGAAAGGATTCGTTATTTAGCTGAGGAAACAAGACTAGAAGGAGAAAATCGCCGATGACAGAAACCATTAAACTGATGAAAGCTCATACTTCGGTGCGTCGATTTAAGAATCAGGAGATTCCGCAGGCGGACTTAAATGAAATCTTGACTGCTGCCCAAATGGCGTCTTCTTGGAAAAATTTCCAATCCTACTCTGTGATTCTCGTACGTAGTCAGGAGAAAAAAGAAGCCCTATATGAACTGGTACCGCAGGAAGCCATTCGCCAGTCAGCAGCCTTCTTGCTCTTTGTCGGTGACTTGAACCGTGCTGAAAAGGGAGCAAGCCTTCATACGGACACTTTCCAACCTCAAGGAGTGGAAAGCCTCCTTATCACCTCGGTTGATGCAGCTCTAGCGGGGCAAAATGCCTTGCTTGCAGCTGAAAGTCTAGGTTACGGTGGAGTTATTATCGGTTTAGTCCGTTACAAGTCGGAAGAAGTAGCAGAGCTATTTAATCTGCCTGACTATACCTACCCTGTTTTTGGGATTGCACTCGGTGTGCCAAATCAACAACACGATGTCAAGCCAAGACTACCTTTGAACCAAGTGGTATTTGAAGAAGAATACCAAGAACAGCCAGTCGAAGCGATTTTGGACTATGACCAAGTACAGGCAGACTATGCTGGTGCGCGTGCGACGACCTCTTGGAGTCAGCGTTTAGCAGAGCAGTTTGGTAAACCTGAGCAAGTTTCAACCCGAGAAAATCTTGAAAAGAAAAAGTTATTGTAGAAAGTGAGAAAACATGGCCTTACCAACTATTGCCATTGTGGGACGTCCCAATGTTGGGAAATCAACCCTATTTAATCGAATCGCTGGTGAGCGAATCTCAATCGTAGAAGATGTCGAGGGTGTGACACGTGACCGTATCTATGCAACGGGTGAGTGGCTCAATCGTTCCTTTAGTATGATTGATACTGGAGGGATTGACGATGTCGATGCTCCCTTTATGGAGCAAATCAAGCACCAAGCAGAAATCGCTATGGAAGAAGCTGATGTCATCGTCTTTGTGGTGTCTGGGAAAGAAGGAATCACAGATGCAGATGAGTACGTAGCCCGTAAACTTTATAAAACCCATAAGCCTGTTATCCTTGCGGTTAACAAGGTTGATAATCCTGAGATGCGAAACGACATCTATGATTTCTATGCGCTAGGCTTGGGAGAACCGCTGCCAATTTCGTCTGTACACGGTATCGGTACGGGAGATGTACTGGATGCCATCGTGGAAAATCTACCACATGAAGTCGAAGAAGAAAATCCAGATGTCATTAAATTCAGCTTAATTGGCCGTCCCAATGTTGGGAAATCAAGTTTGATCAACGCCATTTTGGGAGAAGACCGTGTGATTGCTAGTCCAGTAGCTGGAACAACACGCGATGCCATTGATACCCATTTTACAGATGCTGATGGACAAGAGTTTACCATGATTGATACAGCTGGTATGCGTAAGTCTGGTAAAGTCTACGAAAATACAGAGAAATACTCTGTCATGCGTGCTATGCGTGCCATTGACCGTTCTGATGTGGTCTTGATGGTCCTCAATGCCGAAGAAGGTATTCGTGAGTACGACAAGCGTATCGCAGGTTTTGCCCACGAAGCAGGTAAAGGAATGATCATCGTGGTCAACAAATGGGATACTCTTGACAAAGACAACCACACCATGAAAAACTGGGAAGAGGATATCCGTGAGCAGTTCCAATACCTGCCTTATGCACCGATTGTCTTTGTATCAGCTTTGACCAAGCAACGTCTCCATAAACTGCCTGAGATGATCAAGCAAATTAGCGAGAGTCAAAACACCCGTATCCCATCAGCAGTCTTGAACGATGTGATTATGGATGCCATTGCTATCAATCCAACACCGACAGACAAAGGAAAACGCCTCAAGATTTTCTACGCAACCCAAGTGGCAACCAAGCCACCAACCTTTGTCATCTTTGTCAATGAAGAAGAACTCATGCACTTCTCTTACCTGCGTTTCTTGGAAAATCAAATCCGCAAGGCTTTCGTCTTTGAAGGAACCCCGATTCATTTGATTGCAAGAAAACGCAAGTAAGCTATGCTTGTTTTCACACAAAAATAAACTAAAAGAAGGCTATGAGGTCTTCTTTTTTCTATCTAAAAGGGGAGAAAAGAACCTATCAAATTGGAGGAGAATCTGTCATCAAATTTCAATCATTTTCCTAGCTTTTGTAATCTATTTGTAATGAAAATGCACTTTCTTTGTAAAAATCAAAATGCTATAATTCCTTAAATCAATTTTCCTTTATCAGGGAGGTTATTATGAAAAAAAGCAGATTGTTTAAACATAGTTTGTTGGTTCGCTTGCTTGGGTTGCTGATGGCCTTTCTCTTCTTGTCAGCATTCACAGTACCTGAAAAACCTGAGTACGGGATCTATGACCCGGATCACTATCTAACGGATGAGACTATAAGTCAGATTCGGGAATTGAATAATGTCAATAGTAAAAAATCAGAAAAATTCCAGATGGGTGTTTACGTTGTGAAAAGCCTAGATGGAGAAACAATCGAGACTGTAGCCAATGAAACAGCTAGAGCTTGGAAGATTGGCTACTCGGGAGACAATTACGGTGTCTTGATTGTGGTAGCAGTCCAAGATAGAAAATCACGGATTGAAACCAGTAATAATGTGGCCAGTAAAATCACAGACTATCAGACTCACAGGTTCTTGACAACAGCACGCCCTTACTTTCAAAAGGGAGACTACAACAATGGAGTTCTCTCAATAGTCAATAATCTCAACTACATGTTTTATAGTGGATCGAGTACGACTGCTTCAAGTTCTAAAAGTAGTTACGACTATACTACCAACTCTAGTCGCTTAAGGGAACTTGAAAAGTATACTGGTGAGAGGAATTCTTCGAGACGTCATCGAAAAAGCAGTTCAAGTGACGGAGTTATCGGATTTGGAATTCTCATTTACTTCATCGTGATGATTATCGGATTTATATCTGGAGATCGTGGTGGAGGTTCACATGGCGATGATTCTGGCGGTGGCTGGGACGGCGGTGGCTTTGATGGTGGCGGTTCGTCTGATGACTGGTGAGTGATCATATATTTCTCAAACCGATTTTTCCATGCAGTAAGGTGACTCCTTTGCAACAGTTCACTCCTTAATTAAAAATAAAAACAAAGTTTGGGAAATTGATTTAAAATCTGAGTATTTTCTCAGAAAAGTTGATAAAAGAAAGTGTTAAGGTTTTGATATGAAACAAAATAAAGTAATTCTCTCAATAGTGGCGATTTTCTTTGGACTACTAGTTCTGGGAAGTTGTTCCGCAGTGACGACCTATAATGGTCTGGTTGGTGAACAGACTAAAGTGGAGCAGGCTCAGGCCGATGTCTCGACAGCCCTCCAACGTCGTTCGGACCTGATTGGTAACTTGGTGGAGTCCGTTAAAGGACAAATGAATCATGAAACCGAAGTCTTTACCAAGATTGCGGATGCTAGAGCTAAAATCGGCAGTAGCTCAGTAACATCGGAAGAAAACCAAAAGGCTCAGGGAGAGCTGAGCTCTGCTCTTTCCCGTTTGATTTCTTTGACGGAGAATTATCCAGAACTCAAGAGCAATCAAAATGTTGAGCAACTGATGGTGGAACTTTCAGGAAGTGAAAATCGTATCTTTGTAGCACGTAAGGATTATAACAAGGTCGCAGCCGAGTACAATCAAAAGTTGAGAAGTTTTCCAACGGTGCTCTTTGCGAATATGATGAACTTTAAAGAAGCTGAAACCTTCAAGGAAACAGAAGAAGCCAAGACAGTTCCTAAGGTTGATTTTGGAACATCTTCATCAAGTCAATAAAGTGAATCGACTATGAATAAAGGGATTTCTCTAGTATGACTAGTGATTTCAAACTCAAACCTGGAAAGCCTTTTCCAGGTTTTTTTGGTATAATAAATGGGAAGAGACAGTGACTGAAATGGAGGTCTGCTATGGAGAAAACAAAAGCCTTTCTTGAAGCGCACTACAAGAGATATATTCTTACGATTTGCTTTCTCTGGTTCCTCATGTTCTTTCTTCCTTGGGATTGGCAAATAGGAGGAGTTTCAGTATATTATTTCGTTATGAAAAAACTCTTCGTGGTCTTTGGTGTTTTATCTATCCTATACTCGGTGCTGATTAAAAAAATCAGTCTTCTCATCTTTGGTATCATCTTTTGCTTGGCCTTCTGGATTAATCTCTTTTGGTATTTTGGGATATTACCTGCATTCTTGGGAAATTAAACATAAAATAATGATGGACTAGACCAGTTTCTAACCCTTTTTTCCCCTTGTAAAACAAGGATTCTTTCTTGAAAAATAATAGTAAATATGCTAAAATGAAAAGAACATTCTAAAATATTCAGAATCTAAAGTAAGGAAAATCATGGCTAATATTTTAAAAACAATTATCGAAAATGATAAAGGAGAACTTCGTCGTCTGGAAAAGATGGCTGATAAGGTTCTTAACTATGAGAGCCAAATGGCTGCGATGTCAGACGAAGAACTAAAAGCAAAGACTGACGAATTTAAAGAACGATACAACAAGGGGGAATCACTTGATTCATTGCTATATGAGGCTTTTGCGGTAGTTCGTGAAGCAGCAAGACGTGTCCTCGGGCTTTTCCCTTATAAGGTTCAGGTAATGGGTGGGATTGTTCTTCACCATGGTGACGTTCCAGAGATGCGTACGGGTGAAGGGAAGACCTTGACAGCGACCATGCCAGTGTACCTCAATGCCCTTGCAGGTGAAGGGGTTCACGTAGTTACAGTCAACGAGTATCTAACGGAACGTGATGCGACTGAAATGGGTGAATTGTACTCATGGCTTGGTTTGTCAGTAGGGATTAACTTGGCAGCTAAATCTCCAATGGAGAAAAAAGAGGCTTACCTTTGTGATATTACCTACTCAACTAACTCAGAGATTGGTTTCGACTACCTTCGTGATAACATGGTCGTTCGTGCAGAAAACATGGTGCAACGTCCACTCAATTATGCCTTGGTCGATGAGGTTGACTCGATTTTGATTGATGAGGCTCGTACACCATTGATCGTTTCAGGTGCCAATGCTGTGGAGACTAGTCAGCTGTATCATATGGCGGATCACTTTGTCAAATCTTTGGACAAAGATGACTATATCATCGACATTCAGTCTAAGACTATTGGTTTGTCTGATTCAGGGATTGATAAGGCTGAAAGCTACTTCAAACTGGAAAATCTCTACGATATTGAAAATGTGGCTCTTACTCACTTTATCGACAATGCCCTTCGTGCTAACTATATCATGATTCTCGATATCGACTATGTGGTTAGTGAAGAGCAGGAAATCTTGATTGTCGACCAATTTACAGGTCGTACCATGGAAGGTCGTCGTTACTCTGATGGTTTGCACCAAGCGATTGAAGCAAAAGAGGGTGTGCCGATTCAAGATGAGACCAAGACTTCAGCTTCTATTACCTACCAAAACCTCTTCCGTATGTATAAGAAATTGGCAGGTATGACGGGTACTGGTAAAACAGAAGAAGAAGAATTCCGCGAAATCTACAACATTCGCGTCATCCCAATCCCAACCAACCGCCCAATCCAGCGTATTGACCATTCAGACCTTCTCTATGCCAGTCTTGATGCGAAGTTTAAGGCTGTAGTTGAAGATGTAAAAGCTCGTCACCAAAAAGGTCAGCCGGTCTTGGTAGGTACAGTTGCAGTTGAAACGAGTGACTTTCTTTCTAAAAAACTGGTAGAGGCAGGTGTTCCTCACGAAGTCTTGAATGCGAAGAACCACTACAGAGAAGCGCAAATCATCATGAACGCTGGTCAGCGTGGTGCAGTTACTATCGCAACCAACATGGCCGGCCGTGGTACCGACATCAAGCTTGGTGAAGGGGTTCGTGAACTTGGTGGACTTTGTGTCATTGGTACAGAACGCCATGAAAGTCGCCGTATTGATAATCAGCTTCGTGGACGTTCAGGGCGTCAAGGAGACCCAGGTGAGTCACAATTCTACTTGTCTCTTGAAGATGATTTGATGAAACGTTTCGGTTCAGAACGTTTGAAAGGTGTCTTTGAACGTCTCAACATGTCTGATGAAGCCATTGAATCTCGTATGTTAACGCGTCAAGTTGAAGCAGCTCAAAAACGTGTTGAAGGAAACAACTACGATACTCGTAAACAAGTCCTTCAATACGATGACGTTATGCGTGAACAACGTGAAATCATCTATGCACAACGTTATGATGTCATTACTGCAGATCGTGACTTGGCACCAGAAATCCATGCTATGATTCGTCGTACCATTGGACGTATCGTGGATGCACATGCTCGTTCGAAAGAAGATGAAAAATTGGAAGCGATCTTGAACTTTGCTAAGTATAACTTGCTTCCAGAAGATTCAATTAGCCGTTCAGATCTTGCAGGTTTGTCAGACCAAGCTATCAAAGATGAACTTTTCCAACGTGCCTTGAAAGTCTATGACAGCCAAGTTGCTAAGCTTCGTGACGAAGATGCAGTGAAAGAATTCCAAAAAGTCTTGATTCTACGTGTTGTAGACAACAAGTGGACAGACCATATCGATGCTCTTGATCAGTTGCGAAATGCTGTTGGTCTTCGTGGATATGCTCAAAACAACCCAGTTGTAGAATATCAAGCAGAAGGTTTCCGCATGTTTAACGACATGATTGGATCGATTGAATTCGATGTAACGCGCTTGATGATGAAAGCACAAATCCATGAACAAGAACGTCCGCAAACTGAACACAATATCAGTACAACTGCGACTCGTAATATCGCAGCGCAACAGGCAAGCCTTCCTGAAGATTTGGACTTGAGCCAAATCGGACGAAATGACCAATGCCCATGTGGATCAGGTAAGAAATTCAAGAACTGTCATGGTAAGAGACAATAATATGAGATAAGATACAGGCGGATACCTGGTAAAAATCATTTTTTGCTTGGTGTCCGTTTGCTTTATAAGGAGATGAATCATGGTATTTAAAGCTAAAAGTCCTAAAATTAACATTGAAGAAGTTCGCGCCTTGTCTAAATTAGAGGGAGCGGCTCTTGCGAGAAAAAATCAACGTGATCAGGAATTGGAAGCCATCATTCGTGGGGAAGACCAGCGTATTCTCTTGGTGATTGGACCATGTTCATCTGATAACGAAGAGGCAGTTCTCGAGTATGCCAAGCGTCTATCTGCTTTGCAAGAAGAGGTCAAAGACCGTATTTTTATGGTCATGCGTGTCTATACAGCTAAACCTCGTACCAATGGAGATGGCTATAAGGGCTTGATTCATCAACCAAATGCGACAGAAGCTCCTAGCTTGATCAATGGAATCAAGGCTGTTCGCCAGCTCCACTACCGCGTGATTACTGAGACGGGTATGACAACGGCGGATGAGATGCTTTATCCTGAAAATCTTCCGTTGGTGGATGATTTGATTTCTTATATGGCTGTTGGAGCTCGTTCTGTAGAGGATCAACAGCACCGTTTTGTAGCGAGTGGAGCAGACTTTTCGACAGGATTTAAAAATCCAACATCTGGTAATCTCAATGTCATGTTTAACGGGATTTATGCAGCGCAAAATAAACAGAGTTTCCTCTTCCTCGGTAAAGAGGTTGAAACAACGGGGAATCCTTTGTCCCACGCTATTCTTCGTGGTGCCTTGAATGAATACGGGAAAAATATTCCTAACTACTACTATGACAATTTGATGGATACCATTGATCAGTATGAAAAGATGGGCTTGGAAAATCCCTTTATCATCATCGATACCAATCATGACAATTCAGGCAAGCAGTACATAGATCAAATCCGTATCGTTCGTCAGACCTTGATTAACCGTGACTGGAATGAGAAGATCAAGAAATATGTTCGTGGTTTCATGATTGAGTCCTATCTGGAAGATGGACGTCAAAATGAGCCAGAAGTTTTTGGTAAGTCCATTACAGATCCGTGTCTCGGATGGGACAACACAGAAGCACTTGTTCGCGAAATTTACCAAACGCTAGGAGAGTAAGATGGCATTTATCGAAAAAGGTCAAGAAATAGATATTGAAGCAATCAAGGCTGCGACCCAGTTGTCACCTGAAGCCTTGCGAAAGAAAGAAGCCCGCGATAGAGAGTTGGCAGCCATCATCTCGGGTGAGGATGACCGCATCCTTTTGGTGATGGGACCTTGCTCTTCGGACAATGAAGAAGCAGTGCTTGAATATGCTCGTCGCTTAGCAGACTTGCAGAAAAAAGTTGCGGATAAAATCTTTATCGTAATGCGTGTCTATACGGCTAAACCTCGCACCAATGGAGATGGTTATAAGGGCTTGATTCATCAGCCAAATGCTAGTGAGGCTCCTAGTCTCATCAATGGTTTGCAGGCTGTTCGTCAGCTCCACTACCGTGTGATTACGGAGACGGGCTTGACGACGGCTGATGAGATGCTCTATCCGTCAAATCTCGTTTTGGTCGATGATTTAGTCAGCTACCACGCTGTAGGAGCTCGTTCAGTAGAAGACCAGGAACACCGCTTTGTAGCCTCTGGGATTGATGCTCCAGTTGGGATGAAAAATCCGACATCTGGGAACCTTGGAGTTATGTTTAATGCTATCTATGCAGCTCAAAACAAGCAAACCTTCCTTTACCATGGCCAAGAAGTGGAAACTTCAGGAAATCCCTTGGCCCACGTTATCCTTCGTGGTGCCATGAACGAATATGGTAAAAATGAACCCAACTTCTACTATGAAACCCTCTTAAATGCCATCAATCGCTATGAGATTATGGGACTTGAAAATCCCTTCATTATCATCGATACCAATCATGACAATTCAGGCAAGCAGTATATGGAACAAATTCGTATTGTTCGTCAAGCCTTGCTGAATCGTGACTGGAATGAAAAGATTAAAAAGACGGTTCGAGGCTTTATGATCGAATCATACCTAGCAGATGGCCGCCAAAATCAACCAGAGGTCTTTGGCTGCTCCATAACTGACCCTTGTCTAGGTTGGGAAAATACAGTAGCCTTGGTAGATGAAATTTATACTACCTTAACAAAATAAGTGAAAAGGATGGAGTTGGGGGAATCTCAACTCCTTTTGTGAGTATGATAGTTGGACACGGAATTGACATCGAAGAATTAGCTTCGATAGAAAGTGCAGTTACACGACGTGAGGGCTTTGCTAAGCGCGTGCTGACACCTAAAGAAATGGAGCGCTTTGCCAGTCTCAAAGGGCGCAGACAAATTGAATACTTGGCAGGCCGCTGGTCGGCTAAGGAGGCCTTTTCCAAGGCTATGGGGACAGGAATTGGCAAACTGACCTTTCAGGATTTGGAAGTCTTGAACAATGAAAGAGGGGCTCCCTATTTTAGTCAGGCACCATTTTCAGGAAAAATTTGGCTGTCAATTAGCCATACAGATCAGTTTGTGACAGCAAGTGTCATTTTGGAGGAAAATCATGAAAGCTAGTCCACATAGACCAACCAAGGCTCTCATCCATCTGGGAGCTATTCGAAAAAATATACAACAAATGGGAAGTCATATCCCTAAAGGTACGCTCAAATTTGCAGTAGTCAAGGCTAATGCTTATGGACATGGGGCGGTAGCTGTTGCCACTGCTATCCAAGATGTTGTTGATGGATTTTGCGTTTCCAATATCGATGAAGCTATCGAGTTGCGTCAAGCAGGTATAAACAAGAAAATCCTCATCTTAGGAGTTTCTGAGCTAGAAGCTGTTTCCCTAGCTAAAGAATACGACATCACCTTGACAGTGGCTGGATTGGAGTGGATTCGAGCATTGTTAGCCACTGGGGCTGAACTAGCTAGCTTATCGGTTCATCTTAAGATTGACTCAGGAATGGGACGGATTGGTTTTAGAGAGGCCGGTGAAGCTGATCTGGCTCAAGACTTGCTCAAGCAACATGGTGCTCGTGTTGAGGGGATTTTTACCCACTTTGCTACTGCAGATGAGGAATCAGATACATATTTTAATGCCCAGTTAGAACGCTTTAAAGCTATTTTGGCAAGTATGAAGGATGTTCCAGAGCTGGTTCATGCCAGCAACTCGGCAACGACCCTCTGGCATGCAGAGACTATTTTCAATGCAGTCCGTATGGGAGATGCCATGTATGGCCTGAATCCTAGTGGAGAGGTCTTGGACTTACCCTATGATTTGATTCCAGCCTTGAGTTTGGAGTCTGCCCTTGTTCATGTCAAGACAGTTTCAGCTGGAGCTTGCATGGGCTATGGAGCCACCTATCAGGCGGATAGCGAGCAAGTCATCGCGACCGTGCCAATCGGCTATGCGGATGGTTGGACACGAGACATGCAGAATTTCTCTGTTTTAGTAGATGGACAAGCTTGCCCAATCGTCGGACGGGTTTCTATGGACCAAATCACCATTCGCTTGCCTAAGATTTATCCGCTAGGAACAAAAGTAACCTTGATTGGCTCCAACGGTGACAAGGAAATCACAGCAACTCAGGTAGCGACCTACCGCGGAACCATTAACTATGAGGTGGTTTGTCTCCTCAGCGATCGCATTCCGAGAGAATATTATTAAAAAGAAAGGAGTGGAGCATGAATCTACACCAACCCTTGCATGTCTTGCCTGGTGTGGGGCCAAAATCAGCAGAGAAATACGCCAAACTAGGAATTGAAAACTTACAAGACCTCTTGCTCTACTTTCCTTTCCGTTATGAAGATTTCAAGACCAAGCAGGTCCTAGAGCTGGAAGATGGTGAAAAGGCTGTTCTTTCTGGTCAGGTAGTAACTCCTGCTAGTGTCCAGTATTATGGTTTTAAGCGTAATCGCCTGCGTTTTAGTCTCAAGCAGGGAGAAGTCGTTTTTGCGGTTAATTTCTTTAACCAGCCTTATCTAGCTGATAAGATTGAACTAGGTGCAACTCTTGCTGTCTTTGGGAAATGGGACCGTGCCAAGGCCAGTTTGACTGGGATGAAGGTTCTAGCTCAAGTGGAAGATGACCTCCAGCCGGTCTATCGTCTGGCTCAGGGAATCAGTCAGGCCAGTCTGGTTAAGGTCATTAAGACAGCCTTTGATCAGGGGTTGGACCTCTTGATAGAGGAAAATCTTCCCCAGTCTTTACTTGATAAATACAAACTCATGTCCCGTTGCCAGGCTGTCCGTGCCATGCATTTTCCTAAGAATTTGGCAGAATATAAGCAGGCCCTTCGACGTATCAAGTTTGAAGAACTCTTTTATTTTCAGATGCAGTTGCAGACGCTTAAGTCTGAAAATAGAGTTCAGGGAAGCGGTCTGGTTCTGGAGTGGTCTCAGAAAAAAGTGTCGGCGGTTAAAGAAAATCTGCCTTTTGCCCTGACCCAAGCTCAAGAAAAGAGTTTGCGCGAAATATTGGCCGACATGAAGTCGGACCACCACATGAATCGTCTCCTACAAGGGGATGTGGGGAGCGGAAAAACGGTGGTTGCTGGTTTGGCCATGTTTGCGGCGGTGACGGCTGGATATCAGGCAGCTCTTATGGTGCCAACAGAAATCCTAGCAGAGCAACACTTTGAGAGTTTACAGAACCTTTTTCCAGACTTGAAACTGGCTCTCTTGACAGGTTCCTTAAAAGCTGCAGAGAAAAGAGAAGTCTTGGAGACCATTGCCAAGGGTGAGGCTGATTTGATTATCGGAACCCACGCTCTGATACAGGATGGGGTTGATTATGCTCGTCTTGGCTTGATTATCATTGATGAGCAGCACCGTTTTGGTGTGGGGCAAAGGCGTATTTTACGGGAAAAAGGGGACAACCCTGACGTTCTCATGATGACGGCGACACCCATTCCACGGACGCTGGCTATCACAGTCTTTGGAGATATGGATGTTTCTATTATTGACCAGATGCCAGCAGGGCGGAAGCCGATTGTGACGCGCTGGATTAAGCATGAGCAGCTGCCTCAGGTCTTGACTTGGTTAGAGGGGGAAATCCAAAAAGGTTCTCAAGCCTATGTTATCTCTCCTCTGATCGAAGAATCTGAAGCTCTGGATTTGAAAAATGCCATTGCCTTATCAGAAGAGTTGACAGCTCATTTTGCCGGCAAGGCTGAAGTGGCTCTTTTACATGGTAAGATGAAGAGTGACGAAAAAGACCAGATCATGCAGGATTTCAAAGAGAGAAAGACGGATATTCTGGTTTCGACAACGGTTATCGAGGTTGGGGTTAATGTTCCGAATGCGACCGTTATGATTATCATGGATGCCGATCGGTTCGGTCTCAGCCAACTTCACCAGCTCAGAGGTCGTGTGGGTCGGGGGGACAAACAGTCCTATGCTGTTCTCGTTGCTAATCCCAAGACGGACTCTGGGAAGGACCGCATGCGCATCATGACAGAAACGACTAATGGATTTGTCCTTGCGGAGGAAGATTTGAAAATGCGTGGTTCTGGAGAGATTTTTGGAACCAGACAGTCAGGACTTCCAGAGTTTCAAGTGGCTGATATTATCGAAGATTTTCCGATTTTAGAAGAAGCCAGAAAGGTTGCCAGCTACATTAGTTCGATAGAAGGTTGGAAAGAGGATCCGGAGTGGCGCATGATTGCTCTCCACTTAGAGAAGAGAGAACATCTGGATTAAGCCTTTTCTAAGAAATCTATAAGCTAGCTTTTAGGTTTGGGTCTTATACTAGAGTCATCAAAAAGAAACGAGGACTCTCACATGACTATTAAAGTAACCTACCAAAAGAAATATCAGACTTTCAAACTAGAGAAAGGAGCTAGCACCTATTGATAACCAAAGAGCGGAAACGCTCTTTTTATTTTTATAAAATAGTCGACTATAAATCAAACTTAGTCGAGTGATAAAAAGATATTAGTCTCCAAGCCTATTTACTCTTTGACTGAAGCTTGATATAATTGCCCCATCTGAGTAAAGAGGAGTGAAAAGAATGTTAGAAACAAGAACGATTGCTATCCAAGATAGGTATGGAGAACGATTTCAGCATTGTTGGGGATGTGGTCCCAAGAATGATTTAGGCTTACATTTAAAAACCTATCCAAGTATAGATGGAAAGAGTTGTATTAGTCGGATAAAGCTTGAAAATGCTTATACTGGTGGAGTTCCATCAAATGTCTTTGGAGGAATGATAGCGACTATTTTTGATTGCCATGGCACGGCCTCAGCAGCTTGGTTTGCCCATCATCAAAAAGGGTTGGAACTGACGAAATCAACTGTGATAGGACGTTTTATTACTGCTCACTTGGAGATTGATTACCTTAGTCCTAGTCCAATTGAAGATGAAATTGTGGTCACTTCTACTCTGGAGGAATTAGGGGAAAGAAAAGCAATTATTGCTATGGAGATGACAGTGGCTACTAAAGTCCGTGCCAAAGCCAAAATGGTAGCAGTTGCTGTGAAGGATCATATGTAAAACGGAAGATTAGAAGTTTAAGATTTTAAAACTACTTTCAGGTGTTCTGTTTGAAGTTAGAGAATCTAAAATCACTTTCTATTTAGCATTCTTTCTTGCATTGCTTTCCTAGATATGCTAGAGTGGTGGTAGCGATTACAAAACAAAAGGAGCATACTATGAAAAATCCAGCTTTGTTAGAAGAAATCAAGACTTATCTAGGACGGGATGAGATTCCAGAAGACTTTGATGCTTTCTGGGATGAAGAGGTCAAAAAAGTTTCATCTCTTCCAGCCTACCAGTTGGAGAAAAGAGATTTCCACATTCCTCAAGTCAAGTGTTATGAGCTAACTTTTGAAGGAAGCAATGAAGGCAAGGTCTACGCACGCGTCGTTCTTCCAAAGAGTGAGGGTAAAGTTCCCCTAATCTTCCATTTTCATGGTTATATGGGACGTGGCTGGGACTGGGCTGACATGCTGGCCTATACTGTGGCTGGTTACGGTGTTGTTTCCATGGATGTGCGGGGCCAGTCGGGCTATTCGCAAGACGGCTTGCGCTCTCCACTAGGAAATACGGTGAAGGGGCATATCATCCGTGGTGCTGTGGAAGGTCGGGAGCATCTCTTTTATAAGGATGTTTATCTGGATATTTATCAGTTGATTGAAATTGTTGCCAGTCTACCTGAGATTGATGAGAAGCGACTTTCTAGTTATGGTGCCTCACAAGGCGGTGCTTTAGCCCTGGTTGCAGCAGCGCTCAATCCTCGGATTCAGAAAACAGTTGCCATCTATCCTTTCTTGTCAGACTTTAGACGAGTGCTTGAGATTGGCAATACCAGTGAAGCCTATGATGAACTTTTCCGTTACTTCAAGTTCCACGATCCTTTCCATGAAACAGAGGAGGAAATCATGGCGACCCTTGCCTATATCGATGTGAAAAATCTTGCCCATCGCATTCAAGGTGAGGTCAAGATGATTACGGGCTTGGATGACGATGTTTGTTATCCTATTACCCAGTTTGCGATTTACAACCGTCTAACTTGCGACAAGGCCTATCGTATCATGCCCGAGTATGCTCATGAAGCCATGAATGTTTTTGTCAATGACCAGGTTTATAACTGGCTCTGCGGCAGCGAGATTCCTTTTAAGTACGTAAGATAATGAATGAGAGAGCCCAGGAGCTCTCTTTTTTATGTCCAAAACCTGAAAGTACTTTTAGAAAATTTAAAATATTAAAATATCCTTAAAAGTAAAATCTATTCTGTGGGAACATAGATATAAATATAAGACTTTATTGTATAATAAAGGAAAAGTCACTTGTGAAAGGAGGTAGAAGGCTGCTGGGTGATTAAAAACTCGGGCTCAGCAGAAAATGAGAGAGGAATGGGAGCTCTCATTTAGTTGTTACTTTCTTGTTAAATCTTGTCTCTTAAGAGGCAATAAAAATTTTTAAAGAAAAAAGAAAGCGCTTTATTTTTATGAAAAATGGAAGGACAAACATGAATTACAACTCTTTACATCGGAAACAGCGATACGGAATTCGAAAATTTGCAGTTGGGGCGGCATCTGTAGTGATTGGTACAGTAGTATTTGGAGTAAATCCAGTCTTAGCCCAAGAGCAAGCCAATGCAGCAGGGGCTAGTACAGAAACAGTCGATTCTGGTCAAGGGCAAGGATTATCAGAGTTACCAAAAGAAGTGTCTTCTGGTGATCTTGAACATTTGGATAAGGACTTGGCTGGTAAATTGGCAGCAGCTCAAGACAACGGCGTTGTGGTGGACCAAGATCATTTGAAAAAAAATGAGAGTGCAGAATCAGAAACTCCATCCTCTACGGAAACCCCTGCAGAAGAAGCAAATAAGGAAGAGGAATCAGAGGATCAGGGTGCTATTCCTCGTGACTATTACTCAAGAGATTTAAAAAATGCCAATCCTGTCCTTGAAAAAGAAGATGTTGAAACCAATGCGGCAAATGGTCAGAGAGTCGATTTATCAAGTGAACTAGACAAACTAAAGCAACTAAAAAATGCTACAGTTCACATGGAGTTCAAACCAGATGCATCAGCTCCACGCTTTTATAATCTCTTCTCTGTATCCAGTGACACCAAGGAAAATGAGTACTTTACTATGTCGGTCCTTGATAATACAGCTCTTATTGAAGGGCGTGGCGCTAACGGGGAGCAGTTCTATGATAAGTATACAGATGCTCCTTTGAAAGTTCGCCCTGGACAATGGAATTCCGTGACCTTTACTGTCGAACAACCGACAACGGAGTTACCTCATGGTCGAGTTCGTCTCTATGTGAACGGTGTCTTATCCCGTACAAGTCTCAAATCTGGTAACTTCATCAAAGATATGCCAGATGTTAATCAAGCTCAACTTGGAGCAACCAAACGGGGCAATAAAACAGTTTGGTCATCAAATCTACAAGTACGAAACCTAACTGTTTATGATCGTGCTTTAAGCCCAGATGAAGTTCAAACACGAAGTCAATTATTTGAAAGAGGTGAATTGGAACAGAAACTTCCTGAGGGAGCAAAAGTCACTGAGAAAGAAGACGTCTTTGAAGGTGGTAGGAACAATCAACCAAATAAAGATGGTATCAAGAGTTATCGTATCCCAGCTCTTCTCAAGACAGATAAAGGAACGCTGATTGCAGGAGCAGATGAACGCCGTCTCCATTCGAGTGACTGGGGTGATATCGGCATGGTCATTAGACGCAGTGAAGATAATGGTAAAACTTGGGGAGATCGAGTAACTATTACCAACCTACGTGACAATCCAAAGGCTTCTGATCCATCAATCGGTTCACCAGTGAATATCGATATGACCCTGACTCAAGATCCTGAAACCAAACGCATTTTTGCCATTTATGACATGTTCCCAGAAGGAAAAGGAATCTTTGGAATGTCTTCGCAAAAAGAAGAAGCCTACAAAGAAATCAATGGTAAAACCTATCAACTCCTCTATCGAGAAGGTGAACAGGAAGCTTATACTATTCGAGAAAATGGTACAGTTTACACTCCAGATGGTAAAGCAACAGACTACCGTGTTGTTGTAGAACCTGTTAAACCGGCCTATAGCGACAAGGGTGATCTATACAAGGGTGACCAGCTACTGGGCAATATCTACTTCACAACAAACAAAACTTCTCCATTTAGAATTGCGAAGGATAGCTACCTATGGATGTCTTACAGCGATGACGACGGGAAGACCTGGTCAGCGCCTCAAGATATTACTCCGATGGTCAAAGCCGATTGGATGAAATTCCTAGGAGTAGGTCCTGGAGTGGGGATTACCCTTCGTACTGGACCACATAAAGGTCGAATCGTCGTTCCTGTCTATACGACCAACCGGGCTAACCACCTCAATGGTTCTCAATCATCTCGAATCATCTACTCAGACGACCATGGTAAGACTTGGCATATGGGTGGTGGTGTCAACGACAATCGTACACTTTATGATGGTACAGTAGTCGATTCAAGTACCATGAGTAATTATTATGCTCAAAATACGGAAGCTTCAGTTGTTCAGTTAAACAATGGGGACCTCAAACTCTTTATGCGTGGGTTGACAGAAGATCTACAGGTTGCAACCAGTCATGATGGTGGTCTAACTTGGGACAATAACGTTGAACGCTACGATGTGCCAGACGTTTATGTTCAAATGGCTGCGACTCACACGGTTCAAAATGGCAAAGAGTATATTCTCTTGGCAAATGCAAATGGTCCAGGTCGTAAAAATGGGTATATTCGAGTGGCTCGTGTAGAAGAAGATGGTCAGCTAACTTGGTTGCACCACCATTTGATTCAAGAAGGTGAGTATGCTTATAACTCACTTCAACAAATCGGGCCAGATGAATTTGGACTTTTATACGAACACCATGCTCCTGGAGGTGTTCCATACACACTTTCCTTCAAGAAATTCAACTGGGATTTCTTGACCAAGGAAAGAATTTCTCCTAAAGAAGCAAAAGTGAAATATGCTATCCAAAAATGGCCAGGTATCATTGCTATGGAGTTCGATTCGGAAGTATTGGTAAACAAGGCTCCGACCCTTCAATTGGCAAATGGCAAGACAGCAACCTTTATGACCCAGTACGATACAAAAACTCTCCTATTCACAATAGATCCAGAGGATATGGGACAAAGGATTACAGGTCTTGCAGAGGGTGCAATTGAAAGCATGCACAATTTACCAGTTTCTTTAGCTGGCTCTAAACTAAGCGATGGTATTAATGGCAGTGAAGCTGCTATCCATGAAGTTCCAGAGTTCACAGGTGGTGTAAATGCAGAAGAAGCGGCTGTGGCAGAGGTACCAGAGTACACTGGACCATTGGCAACAGTAGGTGAAGAACCCGCTCCAACAGTAGAAAAACCTGAATTCACAGGTGGTGTCAATGCTGAGGAAGCAGCGGTTCATGAAGTTCCGGAGTATACAGGTCCAATGGCAACAGCAGGTGAAGAACCCGCTCCAACAGTAGAAAAACCGGAATTCACAGGTGGTGTAAATGCAGAAGAAGCGGCCGTGGCAGAGGTACCAGAGTACACGGGATCATTGGCAACGGTAGGTGAAGAACCGGCTCCAACGGTAGAAAAACCGGAATTCACAGGTGGTGTCAATGCAGTTGAGGCAGCAGTCCATGAACTTCCAGAGTTCAAGGGTGGTGTCAATGCAGTTCAAGCGGCTTCAAATGAGGTTCCGGAATATAGCGGAGGTGCTAACTTTATCTTGGCAGCTTCAAATGACCTGCCAGAGTATAAGGGTGGAGTCAATGGCGCTGAGGCAGCAGTCCATGAAGTGCCAGAGTACAAGGGAGAAAACAATCTAGTATTAGCAGCTGCAGACAATAAACTGTCTCTAGGCCAAGATGTGACCTATCAAGCGCCAGCAGCTAAACAAGATGAACTTCCAAATACGGGAAGCAAGGAAACCAGCTCACTAATTTCCCTTGGCCTTGCGGGCGTCCTCTTATCACTTTTTGCATTTGGAAAGAAGAGAAAAGAATAATAAGCAAGAGCTTTTTGAGTAAGTTTCAGAAGAGATAGCAGGTTTTCAAGTCTGCTATCTTTTTTGATGACATTCAGGTTGATTTGAAATCATAAGAGGTCTGAAACTACTTTCAGGAACGGCTGTTCTATAAAATAGTTTTGAAACTGAAATCTATTCTACCACAAGCTATTGAAAGCGCTTAACAAATAATATATAATAAGCCCATAAGAACAAGAAAGGGAGGAAAGAGGATGCCACAGATCAGCAAAGAAGCCTTGATTGAACAAATCAAAGATGGAATCATTGTCTCTTGCCAGGCACTTCCTCACGAACCGCTTTATACAGAAGCGGGAGGAGTCATTCCCTTGCTAGTCAAAGCGGCTGAGCAAGGTGGAGCAGTCGGTATCCGAGCAAACAGTGTTCGCGATATCAAGGAGATTAAGGAGGTCACGAAACTCCCAATTATCGGAATCATCAAACGCGACTATCCGCCACAGGAGCCTTTCATTACAGCTACGATGAGAGAAGTTGATGAACTGGCTGAACTAGACATCGAGGTCATTGCTCTGGATTGTACCAAACGTGAACGTTACGACGGTTTGGAAATCC
>CAUVMH010000009.1:0-39513 GCA_963552835.1 uncultured Streptococcus sp.
AAAATGTCGACCAACGACTCAAACTTCATTTTGGAGACAATTACCAGATGAAGATTGATTCTGCACCCGAAAAAGGAACGACAGTTGAAATATACCTCAATAAAATCGCAACAAGCTAACTCCCAGTCTATTCTGGGAGTTTTGCTTTTAAAAATCAGAATGATTAGTTGGTCTTGATAAAATCAGTAAAAAAAGATATGATAGATAGTGACAAAAGAGGTATCAAGTATGACGAAAAAAGACATTCAAAGAGCAACAAGCCAGATTGTAGAAGATGTAATAGACAAGGCTAATTTGAAGCAAGGAGCTATCTTTGTTTTGGGCCTTTCTTCTAGTGAGGTGATGGGTGGTCAGATTGGCAAGGAATCCAGTCAAGCAATTGGGGAAATCATCGTGAAAACCATCCTAGATATCCTAGAGGAAAAAGGAATTCATCTAGCTGTTCAAGGTTGTGAACATGTCAATCGGGCCCTCGTCGTGGAACGTCAGGTGGCAGAGCAGTTTGGTCTGGAAATCGTCAGTGTCCTTCCTACACTTCATGCAGGAGGGTCAGGTCAGTTGGCAGCCTTCAAGTTTATGCAGGATCCAGTTGAGGTCGAATTCATCAAGGCTCATGCTGGATTGGATATCGGAGACACTGCAATTGGCATGCATGTCAAGCATGTTCAGGTTCCGATTCGCCCTCTTTTGAGAGAAATTGGGCATGCCCATGTAACGGCTCTTGCAAGTCGTCCAAAATTAATCGGAGGTGCGCGTGCGCAGTATCCACAAGATTCTATCAGAAAGTCGTGAGAATGAGAAAAACAAAACAACAACTAGAAAAAATCACCAAATATTCGATTCGTAAGCTAACTGTTGGGGTAGGTCCTGTAGCCATCGGGGCCTTCCTTTTTGGTGCTAGTACCTTTTCAGTAGATAAGGTGCAAGCCAATGAAGTTGGCGGAGCTCATAGCGTTCATTACCGTTATCTGGCGGAGCAGGAATTGACTGAGTCTGAAAAAGCCTTGATTCACCATGAAGTTCCTACAGAATTTCAAGATGAAGATATTCTCTATGTAGTTTATCGCAAGAAAGCAACTAACAGTCAACAACTTCCTTACACAGGAAGTAAAGAACTAGCCTTGGCTGGTCTTGGCTTGGCAACAGCCTCACTAGCAGTCTTTTTGGTATCCAAAAAAGGTCACAAAGAGGTCCTAGGTGTTCTCTTGATTGGTTCTTTGGGAGCCAGCACTTTTGTACCTTATGGGACATTTGCATTTGAAAATAAAGAATTGCTTTCTTATAACCAAACTATTTCAGCCTCTACACATGAAGGCTTGGCTGAAGGGATTATTCATATTGATGGCTATGAGTACATCGGTTACTTCAAGGAAGCGGAACTCCATCCATCAAGACCAGCTTCAGCTGAAAAGTCTCAGTTGCCAGTAGAAAAGCAAAGTTCAAAAGAAATCGAGAAAACAGAAGTAGCTCAGGAAAGACCTGCTGTTGCTTCGGAAATTGCCGTCGAAAAATCTGTAGTAGAGAATCCAGTTGCGCCTGCGGTTGAAGAAAAACCAGTTTCTGAGAAGCCTCAGGCTAGACAGGAAGAGAGCTTGGTAGAGATTCCTTTTGAAACGGTCACAAGCCCAGATGCGAATCTAGCAGAAGGACAGACTCGTATCGTCACAGCCGGAGTAAATGGTCAGCGTCGTCTTGTAACCAAAGTTTCGATGGTCAATGGTCAAGAAGTTAGAGAAGTCATCGAAGACCAAGTGGTTCAAAAACCTGTGTCGCAAGTCATTGCAGTCGGAACTAAGAAAGAGGTGCAACCTGCTCCAACTCCAGTACCACAAGCTGAACCAACTCACCAAGTAGCTAAAGGTACGCAAGAAGAAGGCAAAGAAGGTCAATCTTTAACGCAACCCGAATTACCAGAGGTTACAGTAGAGTCTAAAGGAACTCAAGAGGCAGGTAAAGAAGGTCAATCCTTAACGCAACCATCCTTACCAGAAGCTACGATAGATGCCAAAGGAACTCAAGAATCTGGCAAAGAAGGTCAAGCTTTAACTCAACCTGCATTACCAGATGCTCCAGTAGAAGTAAAAGGTACACAAGAGGAAGGTAAAGTAGGTCAAGCTCTTGTACAAGAACAGTTACCTGAGTACAAAGTAACTGAGGGAACCCTTGTTGAAACATCGACTACAGACCTAGACTACAAAACTGAAACGACTGAGGATCCAACCAAGTATACGGACGAAGAAACTGTCGTAAGAAATGGTGAAAAAGGTAGTCAAGTTACTAAAACAACTTATAAAACAGTAGAAGGTGTTAAAACTGACCAAGTTCTTTCAACTAGCACAGAAGTTACCAAGGAGCCTGTAAACCAACAGGTAAGTCGTGGGACAAAACCAATTGAAGGAACTCTTGTAGAAGAAAGTCTTGAAAAGATTCCATTTAAGGAAGTTGTTAAAGAAGATGACCAACTGAAAAAAGGCTTAGAAGTTGTAGCTCAAGAAGGAAAAGAAGGCCAGAAAAAAATCACCAAGACCTTTAATACCATTAAGGGAGTTAAAACAGAGGACGCTCCAAAAGTTACAGAGGAAATCCTTGAGGCACCTCAAGACAAAATTTTGAAACGTGGTACCAAGACCTTTGAAAAACCAGTATTGACCATCACAGCAGTTGAGCCTAAGGATTTGAAGCGTACTTCAGATGTTAAGTATAGTCTAGAAAATCCAAGTAAGGCAGCCATTAAATCTATTACCTTAACTCTGAAAAAAGGTGATGAGATTGTCAAAACCTTGAATGTTTCACCAGACGACTTGACAACTACCCTGGCAGATTTACAGTACTACAAGGATTATAAACTTGAAACGAAGATGGTTTATGACCGTGGTGAGGGTGATGAGGAAGAGGTTCTGAAAGAAGAACCGCTAAGACTTGACCTTAAAAAAGTTGAAATCAAAAACATCAAAGAAACAAGCTTGATGAGTGTGGATGATGCTGGTGTTGAAACAGATAAGAGCTTACTTACTGAAAAACCGACAGACGTTGCTCCACTTTACTTACGAGTGACAACTCATGATAATAAGACAACAAGACTTACGGTAAGTTCTGTTGAAGAAGTGGTTGTCGATGGAAAAACATTGTACAAAGTGGTAGCAAAAGCTCCAAACTTAGTTCAACGTAGAGCAGATGATACTTTCAGTGAAGAGTATGTTCATTACTTTGAAAAACAAAAATTAAAAGAAGGTAATGTATATTACAACTTCAATGAGCTTGTAAAAGATATGCAAGCTAACCCAACGGGTGAGTTTAAACTTGGTGCGGATCTTAATGCAGCAAATGTTCCGACTCCGAATAAACAATACGTGACGAACATTTT
This sequence comes from uncultured Streptococcus sp., assembly GCA_963552835.1. Taxonomy (GTDB): domain Bacteria; phylum Bacillota; class Bacilli; order Lactobacillales; family Streptococcaceae; genus Streptococcus. The sequence goes on from CAUVMH010000009.1 coordinate 3,365, forward strand.
TAAAGGTAAGTTGTATAGTGAAGGTGATAAACGTTATACCATTCACAATCTAGCTCGACCATTGTTCAACCGTGTTGAAAATGCTCATATTCATGACATCAACTTTGGTAATGTGAATATCAATATGCCGTGGGCTGATAAAACAGCTCCACTTGGAGATATGTTTAAGAACTCAACGATTGAGAATATTAAGGTTACGGGTAATGTGGTTGGTAATAACGACGTTACAGGTATGGTCAACAAACTAGATGAATCCAATATGCGTAATGTAGCCTTTATCGGTAAAATCGAAAGCGTGGGTAACAAAGGTTGGTGGTCTGGTGGACTTGTAAGTGAAAGCTGGAGAAGCAATGTAGATAGTTCTTATGTTGAAGCTGACATTAAAGCCAACAATGCTAAATTTGGTGGATTGATTGCCAAAGTCAACCATGGTGGAAATCCAAATGATGTTAAACAAAAAGGTCGTTTAACTAAATCTGTGGTCAAAGGGACATTGACACTCAAAACCAACAATCAAAGCGGTGGTTTAATTCACGAAAACTATGACTGGGGTTGGGTTGAAAATAACGTCAGCATGATGAAAGTGACAAATGGTGAAATGATGTATGGTTCAGGGTCAGTTGACTCAGGTGACCCATACTTCGGATTTGATTACTTCAAGAACAATGTGTATGTGAACGATGTTGCATCAGGTAACGTTTCTTATAACCGTTCAAAACAGATTAAGGGTGTCGACCAAGCAGAAGCGGATAAACGTATTGCTTCGTTCAATATCACAGCCGATAAATATGAAATCACACCATATTTGACTGATAAATTAAATCACGTAGCGTATAAAGAAGACATGTACAAAACTACTCAAGATTATAATGCAGAACGTGAACTTGCTTACCGAAATGTTGAAAAACTTCAACCGTTCTACAATAAAGAGTGGATTGTGAATCAAGGTAATAAGACTCCTGAAGGATCTAAATTATTAACTACAGAAGTATTATCTGTGACAGGTATGAAAGATGGGCAATTTGTAACTGACTTGTCAGATGTTGATCATATTATGATTCATTATGCTGATGGTACTAAGGAAGAAAAAGTTGTCACACGTAAAGCTGATTCTCAAGTCCAACAAGTTCGTGAATATAGTATCGAAGGTCTTGGTGACGTCGTTTATACACCGAATATGGTTGTTAAAGATAGAACACAATTAATCAACGATATTAAAGCAAAATTATCAGGTGTTGAATTGATTTCACCTGAAGTGCGTGCGTTAATGGACAAACGTGGTAAAGCTGAAGAAAATACTGATGGTCGTAAAGATGGTTATATTAAAAATCTATTCCTTGAAGAAAGCTTTGAAGAAACGAAAGCTAATTTGGATAAATTAGTCAAAGCTTTAGTCGAAAACGAAGACCATCAATTGAATAGTGATGAAGCTGCCATGAAAGCTCTTCTTAAAAAAGTAGAAGACAACAAAGCTAAAATTATGATGGCTCTTACTTATTTAAATCGTTATTATGGATTTAAATACAATGATATGAGCATTAAAGACCTTATGATGTTCAAACCTGATTTCTATGGTAAGAATGTTAGTGTTATCGATAGATTGATTCAAATTGGTTCACGTGAACATTTCTTGAAAGGAGACCGAACTCAAGATGCTTATCGTGATGTGATTGCGGGAGCAACAGGTAAAGGTAATTTAAATGACTTCTTAACATATAACATGAAACTCTTTACAGAAGATACTGATATGAATGTATGGTATAAGAAAGCTATTTCTCATACTAACTATGTAGTTGAGAAACAATCATCTAACCCTGATTTTGCTAATAAGAAATATCACTTATATGAAAACTTAAATAACGGTGAACATGGTCGATACATTTTACCACTTCTGAATACGAAGAAGGCTCACATGTTCTTAATTTCAACGTACAATACGCTAGCGTTTAGTGCATTTGAGAAATATGGTAAGAATACAGAAGCTGAACGTGAAGCGTTTAAGAAAGAAATCGACTTACGTGCTCAAGAGCAAATTAATTACTTAGACTTCTGGTCAAGACTTGCTGCTGATAATGTACGTAATCAGTTGTTGAAATCTGAAAACATGGTTCCATCAGCAATTTGGGATAACCAAGATGTTCCAGGTAATGGATGGGCTGACCGAATGGGTCATAATAAGAATGGTGACTATGCTCCAGTTCGTGAGTTCTATGGACCTACAGGTAAATGGCACGGATATAACGGTATGGGTGCGTACGCTTATATCTTTTCTAATCCACAAAACTCAGAAGCTGTATACTACATCATTTCTAGTATGATTAGTGATTATGGTACATCTGCATTTACTCATGAAACAACTCACATTAATGACCGTATGGCCTACTTAGGAACATGGCGTCATCGTGAAGGAACAGATATTGAATCATTTGCTCAAGGTATGTTACAATCTCCATCACTTACGAACTATAATGGTGAATATGGTTCACTTGGATTGAATATGGCGTACGAACGTAAAAATGACGGTACACAAATTTATAACTATGATCCTAATATGTTAAGTAGTCGTGAGAAGATTGATCACTACATGAAGAACTATAACGAATCAATGATGATGCTTGATTACTTAGAAGCAGAATCTGTCATCAAGAAAAATACTGGAACTAACGATAAGTGGTTCAAGAAAATCGATAAGAAATATCGCGAAAAAGCTAGCTATAATAAGTTAGAAGGTGCACCACACCAATGGGATTTAGTTCGCGATTTAAATGATGATGAGAAGAGTATGAAACTGACAGCTATTGATCAACTTGTAGATAACAACTTCGCTACTAAACACGGGCTACCAGGTAATGGTCATTACCGTACTGAAGGATTCGATTCTGCTTATACTGTTGTGAATATGATGACTGGTATTTACGGTGGTAACACAAGTAAGAGTACGGCTGGCTCAATCTCATTCAAACACAATACATTCCGTATGTGGGGCTACTACGGTTACCTTGATGGATTCTTAGGGTATGCATCTAACAAGTATAAACAAGAATCTAAAGCAGCCGGTAACGTAGGTCTAGGTGATGACTTTATCATTCAAAAAGTTTCTAAAGGTAGATTTAATACATTAGAAGAGTGGAAGAAAGAATGGTATAAAGAAGTCAGAGCTAAAGCTGAGAAAGGTTTTGTAGAAATTGAAATTGATGGTCAAAAGATTTCAACATATGAAAAACTTCAAGAGCTATTCGATGCTGGAGTTGAAAAAGACCTTCAAGGTAATAAATTTGATAATACAGTGAATCTTAAATGGAAAGTTTACAAACAACTCTTGCAGAAATCAGACGGATTTACTGGAGATTTATTCACTAAATAGTAGATAGGACTAGTAAAATGAAAAAAGGTAGATCAGCTTTGTCTGTATCTGCCTTTTTATGCTATACTTAAGGTATGCATAGAAAAACAGTGATTGATTTTAGAGATTTGGGCGAGAGATACACCTTTACCCAGCCGATCAAAGAGTTAAAAACGAGAGATTTAGCAGAAGTCGCGGACCTGCTGGCACAGGTGGAAAGCTACCAAGAACAAGGCTATTATGTGGTAGGCTACGTCAGTTACGAGGCTGCACCTGCATTTGAGGAGAAATTAGCAGTTCATAAAGCTCCTTTACTGGGCGAGTACTTGCTTTACTTTACAGTTCATGATAGGGTAGAAACATCGCCTATTCCTCTGACTTATGATGATATTGATTTGCCTTCAAATTGGCAGGAAGTAACGTCTGAAGCAGACTATGAAAAGGCTATTGCCCAGATTCACCATCATTTGCGTCAGGGGGACACCTACCAGGTCAACTACACCGTCCAACTCAAGCAAGACTTAAGTGCCAATCCTTTTGCCATCTACAATCGTATGGTGGTAGAGCAGGAGGCGGGCTACAATGCTTATATTGAACATGACGAGATGGCAGTGATTTCCATGAGTCCAGAGCTATTTTTTGAGCAAAATGACCGTGAGTTGACTACGCGACCAATGAAGGGAACAACTAAACGTGGTCTGACTGACGATGAAGATTTGAAAGAAGCAGCTTGGTTGGAGCAAGATCCTAAAAATCGCTCTGAAAATATGATGATTGTGGATCTCTTGCGCAATGATATGAACCGTATTTCTGAAGTGGGTAGTGAGCATGTGGAGCGTCTGTGCCAAGTGGAGCAGTATTCGACAGTTTGGCAGATGACTTCGACCATCAAGAGCCAGTTGCGAGAGGATGTGGACTTGGTTGCCATTTTTCGCTCGCTCTTTCCTTGTGGTTCCATAACGGGTGCGCCCAAAATTGCGACCATGGAAATCATTAAGGACTTGGAGCCACAACCGCGTGGAGTCTACTGCGGAACGGTTGGTCTCTTGCTTCCAAATGGGCGCCGGATTTTTAATGTCGCCATTCGGACCATTCAACTCTATAAGGGCCAAGCTATCTATGGAGTTGGCGGAGGGATTACTTGGGATAGCACTTGGGAATCTGAATATCGAGAGGTTCATCAAAAGGCGGCTGTTCTCTATCGTAAACAAGCACGTTTCAAATTGATTACAACTGGGAGAATCAGCCAAAAACAACTGTTGTTTGAAGATCAACATCTGGAAAGACTGACAAAGGCGAGTCGTTATTTTGCCTATCCTTTTGATCCAGAAGAACTGAGACAAAAGATAGAGGAAGAGTGCCAAGCTTGTGATTCCCACCAAGACTACCGTTTGCGAATTAGTCTCAGCAAATCTGGAGAGATGGAACTCAGTCGGCAAGTATTAACACCTCTTAGTCCGACCTTCTGCAAAGCTAAACTCTGCCTGCAAGAAGCAGATTTGAATCAGGCGTTTACCTACTTTAAAACAACTCATAGACCACACTTAAGTCTAGGTAAACAGGAAATCATTTACCATAATGCAGCAGGGGAGCTTTTGGAAACGTCTATCGGGAATTTGGTTCTGAAAATTGACGGGAAGCTCTACACACCGCCTATCAATCTTGGCATCTTGTCAGGAATCTATCGTCAGCATTTGCTAGGAAAAGGACAGGTAGAAGAGAAAATTCTGACTTTGGCAGACTTGCACCAAGCAGAAGCTGTCTATGGCTGTAATGCAGTCAGAGGCTTGTATGAGTTGTTATTGAAGGAGAAATAAATGAAATTGATATTTTTACATGGCTTAGGTCAGACGGCCACAAGCTGGAAGGAAGTTCAGGATCTACTTGCCAATCATCCTTCTGAGGCCCTTGAATTGTTTCCTACGGGGGTTGGGTCTTATAAGGAAGCCAAAAAACGGATAGCTAAATACCTATCAGAGGAGAAGAAACCTTTTGTTTTAATCGGTTTATCCCTCGGTGCTACTCTTGCACTAGAGCTTTCAAGTTACGATTTGCCAAATCTTCAAGGTTTAGTTTTGTCAGGCTGTCCAGTGAAACTAGCAGGTAATATCTTGTTTAGAATCCAGTTGATGATTTTTAAACTACTTCCAAAAAGTTTTTTTGAAAAGCAGGGAGCAGAAAAAGCGCTCATGGTTGGTGTTTCTGAGGAATTGAAAACACTTGATTTAACCCAAGTAGCACAGAATTGTTACTATCCAACCTTGCTAATTTGTGGTAGCCAAGACAAGCCTAATCTCAGTTCTATGAGAGGCCTTCATCAATTGATGTCAGATTCTAAGTTGCAGATTATTCCTGACGGTCCTCACACACTGAACACTGACAAACCGAAGGAGTTTGCAGAAAAGACTAGAAGTTTTCTTGAATTGCTGGAATAAGTCTGGTAAAATAAAAGCGAAAGCGATATCAAAAAAGGAGATAATAATGAAAAAAAGTTTTGCTAGAAGTGGCTTTTGCTGCCCTTCTAGTTTGGGGGCTATTTACCGAACCAGTTACTGCAGAGGAAAATATTCATTTTTCTAGTTGTAGAGAAGCATGGGAAAATGGTTACTCTGATATTCATAGAGGAGAACCAGGTTACTCTTCTAAACTAGATCGTGATGGTGATGGGATAGCTTGTGAACGTGCCAATGCACCTCGGGGAGTCTTTAAACCACGCCAGTCGGGTTCGCAATCCAATGTCACAGCTAGCGGATGGGTCAAACAGGACGGTTATTGGTATTATTTTGCTGAAAATGGGCATGCAGTTAGGAATGCTTGGCAAGGTAGCTATTACCTTAAGTCAGATGGCAAGATGGCAGCCAGCGAGTGGATTTATGATGCTAGCTATCAATCTTGGTACTATCTAAAATCCGACGGTTCATATGCACGAAACACATGGATAGGAAGTTACTACCTTAAAGCAAACGGAAAGATGGCTCAAAGTGAATGGATTTATGATTCATCATACCAAGCTTGGTATTATTTGAAATCAGATGGATCTTATGCCAAAAATGCTTGGCAAGGCGCTTTTTATCTCAAAGCGAACGGTAAAATGGCTCAAAGTGAATGGATTTATGACTCTTCTTATCAATCCTGGTACTACTTGAAATCAGATGGTTCATACGCTCGTAATACTTGGCAAGGGAATTACTATTTGAAATCAGATGGTAAAATGGCAAAGAATGAGCGAGTTGATGGTGGCAGATACTACGTAGATGGTTCTGGCCTTTGGAAACCATAAATCAGAATAATTTCTAGGAAGTTAATGCAAACCTTTGCACAAAAGAGACGATTTTGTTATACTATATCTGTAAGCATTTTCAATTAAAAAGGAGAAGACGATGAGTCAAAAGATTATTGGGATTGACCTTGGTGGAACATCTATTAAGTTTGCAATTTTAACTCAAGAGGGAGAAATCCAAGAAAAATGGTCTATCAAGACCAATATTTTGGACGAAGGAAGCCATATCGTAGATGATATGATCGAGTCTATTCAACATCGTTTGGACTTGCTTGGATTGTCAGCTACGGATTTCCGAGGTATTGGAATGGGATCACCTGGTGTGGTAGACCGTGAAAAAGGAACTGTTATCGGTGCCTACAACCTAAACTGGAAAACCCTTCAACCGATTAAAGAAAAGATTGAAAAAGCCTTGGGGATTCCATTCTTCATTGATAATGATGCCAACGTAGCTGCTCTTGGTGAGCGCTGGATGGGTGCTGGTGAAAACCAACCAGACGTTGTCTTTATGACACTTGGTACTGGTGTTGGTGGTGGTATCGTGGCAGAAGGCAAATTGCTTCACGGTGTCGCTGGTGCGGCAGGAGAACTTGGTCATATCACTGTTGACTTTGACCAACCAATCGCTTGTACTTGTGGTAAGAAAGGCTGTCTTGAGACAGTTGCTTCTGCAACAGGGATTGTCAACTTGACACGTCGTTATGCAGATGAATACGAAGGCGATGCGGCTTTGAAACGCTTGATCGACGACGGTGAAGAAGTAACAGCCAAAACTGTCTTTGACCTTGCAAAAGAAGGGGACGACCTTGCCTTGATCGTTTACCGTAACTTCTCACGTTACTTGGGAATCGCTTGTGCCAACATCGGCTCTATCCTCAACCCTTCAACAATCGTTATCGGTGGTGGGGTGTCAGCTGCGGGAGAATTCCTTCTACAAGGTGTTCAAAAGGTTTATGACGAAAATACCTTCCCACAAGTACGCACAACAACTAAACTAGCTCTTGCAACTCTAGGAAATGACGCTGGAGTTATCGGAGCGGCATCGCTTGTATTGCAATAAGATTATAAAAGGAGAAAAACACTACTTTAAAGCTAGTGATTTTCCTCCTTTCTTTTTTTATGCTATACTAGTTAAGACTATAAATGAGGTGAGAGTAAATGACAAAAGCAGATACGATTTTTAAAGAGAATATTGAACGAATCCTCAAAGACGGCGTCTTTTCTGAACAAGCACGTCCCAAGTACAAGGATGGGACTGTTGCCAACTCCAAGTACGTAACGGGTGCCTTTGCGGAGTATGATTTGTCTAAAGGGGAATTTCCCATCATAACCTTGCGTCCCATTGCGATCAAATCCGCCATCAAGGAAGTACTCTGGATTTACCAAGATCAGTCTAATAGTCTAGAAGTTCTCAATGATAAGTACAATGTTCACTACTGGAATGACTGGGAAGTGGGAGATACGGGAACCATTGGTGAGCGCTATGGGGCGGTCGTTAAGAAACATGACATCATCAATAAGATTCTCAAACAATTGGAAGCCAACCCTTGGAACCGTCGAAATATCATCTCGCTCTGGGATTACCAAGCTTTTGAGGAGACAGATGGTCTTCTTCCATGCGCCTTTCAGACCATGTTTGATGTCCGTCGGGTTGATGGGGACATCTATCTGGATGCGACCTTGACCCAGCGTTCGAATGACATGCTGGTGGCTCACCACATTAACGCTATGCAGTACGTAGCTCTTCAAATGATGATTGCCAAGCATTTCGGCTGGAAGGTTGGGAAGTTTTTCTATTTTATCAACAACCTTCATATCTATGATAATCAGTTTGAACAAGCAGAGGAATTGCTCCGTCGTGAGCCGTCAAACTGCCAACCACGCTTGGTCTTGAATGTTCCTGATGGGACTAATTTCTTTGATATCAAAGCGGAAGACTTTGAGTTGGTTGACTATGATCCAGTCAAGCCACAACTGAAGTTTGATTTGGCTATTTAAGAAAAATGTAAATATCCTTCTATGACTAACACCTCATAAGTTAGACAGAAAAATCTAACTTATGAGGTGTTTTCTTATGTTGTAATTTATGAGGATAAAGTTCAAATTTATAATCTGCAAAAGCAGGCTTTTCGTCAACTGTAGTGGTCTAGCGAAAAGCCTTTTTAAGACAGGTATAGGAGTCATTGTGCTGACTATAGTTAAACTTTTTCGGACTAAGCATATCCTTCTGTCTGTTAGGACGAGTGTAAGGAGAGATAGGAGTGATGTCTTAATTCAGTAAGAACTTAAGTTTAATGGGAGTTTTGTAACTGGAATTCGCGATAATGTAAGAAAGTTTGATGTTTTCTATCTAGCTAAAGAGGGCAGGCAATACCTGACTGTTACGTACATTACCTGCCTCCAAACTATAAGCCGGCGCTCAGCAGTACTTATCGATGAGCAGTCTAGGCAAAACTCTCCTTAGAAATTAAGATTATCCAACTCCGATAATAATAATTCCTTCTAGTAAAAAGAGTAGGAGTGGTAATATTTTTTGTTTTTTCATGTGTAATCCTCACTTTTGTTTTTTTTTATTATATGTTATTATTGGGGTGAATAAAATATATTCCCATATATGCGTGATGGAGGTTCAGAATGAAAAATTTTGGAGAAATTTTTAAAAAGTTTAGAGAATCAAGAGGATTGCGGTTAAAGGATCTCACGAAGGCTGGTATATCAACATCTCAGCTTTCACGTTTCGAAAAAGGAGAAACGGATTTAACCATTTCAAAGTTTATACATATTCTAAATGAAATTAACATGCCAATTGATGAATTTATGTATGCCGTTCATGATTTTCATCGTGATGAACTAAATGAACTATTAGCTCAGGTTAGGAAATGTGTAACGACTCGCGACATTGAAGGGATGAAGAGATTGTTGATATCTCAAATGGAAAATGAAGGAAAACGAGAGAAATTTCATCATATAAATACCATTTTAGTTAAAATTCGCCTTCAGGATTTATCGGGAGAAAAATACTATAATGAAACAGATTTGGATGATTTAACCGATTATCTATTTGGTGTTGAATATTGGGGATATTATGAATTGTTGATTTTCATGAATACTTTGGATGTTCTAAAACATGATGTTTTTATGGTTTTAGCAAGAGAAATGTCTAGACGATCAGATTTTTATAAAGAAATTCCTATTAATCGACGCCTGATTTCAACCATGTTGCTTAATGCTTATATTACCTGTATTGAAAAGAAAAAGTTTATGGATGCTTTGTATTTTGAAAAACAATTGAAACAATGCTTTTTTATCGAGACAGAAATTTATGAAAGACTCATTTTTCTCTATGCTCAAAACCTTTATCGCTATCAAAAAAACGGAAATAAGATTGCAATTATTGAAATGAAAAAATGTATTGGAGCAATAAAATTAGCAGGCAGTAACCACTTAGCAAAGATTTATGAAGGACATTTAAAAAAAGTTTTAGGGGAGGACAGTCGTCAAGCAGATATGGGAAAGAAATTGTGACTGAACTATTGAATGATATAATCATATCATCAAATAAAGGAGGACAATAAAATGGATAATCTCAAAATTATCGATTTGGAAGAATTACTAGCCAATAAATCAGCCTATGTTATTCATGATTGCGGCCCTAGTCATTCTTGTGGTGGAGGTCGGTAACGACTATCTTATTTTTATTGTGAGAGGGATTTTTATTCCCTCTCTATGTTATATAGGGGGAATAATTATGTTAAAAGCATTTATTACAGAATCTGATACTCTTTATTTTAATTCTGAAACCTTTACTTTATCAACTTCAATAGATGATTTGAATAATAATATCAAAAAAGAAAACGATTATAGTATTTTAAAAAAAGTAGTAATCAATATTTCAAATAACTGTAATCTTTCATGTACATACTGCTATGCTGATGGTGGTAATTATGGAATGATGAATCAACTGATGAATATTGATACAGCAGATAAAATTATTGATCAGCTAGTCTCTCGCAGAATTCAATGTATAAAGAGATTAATCCTTTTTGGAGGCGAGCCGTTTTTAAATATTGATTTGTTTGTTTATATTATTGAAAAGCTATCTAAAAATATTGAGATTCAAAAAATTGAAACTGTGACAAATGGTACCATCCTAAATAAGAAAGTTGAAATGATGATTAACAATTATCATCCTTTTTTAACAGTTAGCCTTGATGGCCCACAATTGATTCACGATAAGTTAAGAGGCAAGGGAAGTCATAGACGAACATTGAATTTTATTCAGTATTTAAAAGAAATAGATTACGAAAATTTTGAAGTCGCTTCTACTTACACGCGGATGCATCAAATACTTGGATTTCAAAAAGGGGATATCTATAGATATTTTACTGATATGGGTGTTAGATTTAATATCAATAATGTATTTAGCAAAAATAAAATTCTAATAGTTAAAGAAATGGAAATGACTGAAGAAAATAGAAAAACATTTATCGATCAGTCATTCGAAGATATTATCAATAATAATGTTAAAAACTACATTAGCCCGATTGTTTATGATGTGCTACTTTCAATGATTTTTAAAAGTAAGATAGAATCGTTTTGTGATGATATTGATCCAGAAACAACAATAACATTTGATGTTGATGGATCAACTAAATCTTGCTTTAGATTTTGGGGGACCCATAGCAGTGATAAAGTTACACAATTCAATAATAAGGATAACTTTTCTAAGTGTAAAGATTGTTGGTGTAGAGGAATGTGCATGGAATGTGTCGCAAATATGATTGATGGCTATTCATCAATTATTTCTGAAGAAGGAAAATTTATTGAGTGTAAAAAACAAGATTTAATGGAATACTGTATTTATAAAATTATTGAATTGAGTAAGGATAAAGAGCGTTTAACAAAATTAGTTAACAATTTTGAAAGGTTCATTAGATATGCTTAAAAAGTTCATCACAAAAAAACATTTGGTGCTCTATTTTATTTTCATTGCTATTACGTGGTTAGAGGCTATCATCACACCAACCTTGGTATCGATGATTATAGCCAGTTTTGAGAAGAAGATTCTGGATGATTTATGGATAGCCCTTACTGTAGGTATAATTGGTAATTTATTTATTCTTATTGGATTGGCTGGGAAAAGGTATTATTATGCCAAGTTAGTAGCAGATTTCACTTGGATCACGAAATATAAATTGTTTGAGCATTTTCTATATAATAAAAATAGTAAAAAAGAGGATATCCTATCCAATCTTGAAAACGATGTCAAACAATTAGAAACGTCTTATCTCGAACCAGCAGTCATTATTATTTCCTCAGTTGGTTTTACAATAGTTTCCATTGTATATGCATTGACAACAAATTTTTGGTTGGGCTGGATATTTATCTTTTTTTACTCTATGCCTGCACTCTGTAGTGGTATAGGTAGTAAAAAATTAGCCCTTATTTCTGAGGAAAAAGCGACGTCGAATCAGGAGTACTTGTCTCAGACAACGAATATCATTGGTGGAGAGAGTGTGATTAAAAATTACGGTGCTATGGATTTCTTCTATTCTCTTTTCAGAAGAGCCTTGTCGAAGAGAATTGATCAGGACATTCGTTATGAACAACAACGTACGATTAATAATATTCTCATTAATAGTATTGACGCATTTTGTTCGGTAGTTCCCATCATTATCGGTGGTATAATGACTTATTATAATTATTTGTCAGGAGCTAGTTTTGTTGCAATTTATCTAGTATCTCATAACATAGGCTATCAATTCAATGAATTGTCATATTTTATCAATACCTATAAATCAAGCAAGCAGCTTAGGAATCGTTATGATTTTCTACTTCAAGATGCGATTATACAAACAGATGACCTGTCTTCAACATCACTTTTTCCTATCTTAGTTGATTGCGTCAGTTTAAGTTTTGAAGATAATATACTTTTTGAAAATCTATCATTTGAAATTAAAAAAGGAGAAAAAATTGCTCTAATAGGTGCAAGTGGTTGTGGTAAGTCAACCTTACTTAACCTCATCTATGGGCAACTATCTCCAGATTTGGGGAAGGTGACTTATGCTGGTCAGATCTTAAATCAAGAGCAAGTTGCCAAATCAGCTTCTTATATTTTACAAGATTCCTATATTTTTGATGGTTTATCACTTGAGGAGAATATTACCCTTGGAGAGTCGATGGATAATATAAAGATGGACCTGATTCTTAATCGAGTAAATCTAGAATTTTTAAAGGGACATCTTCTTTATGGAAATCATCTTTCTGGTGGGGAAAAGCAACGTATAGAAATCGCTCGCAGTTTGTATCATGATAGTGATCTGATTTTGGCAGACGAGGTTAAAGCCAATCTTGATAAAGTGAATTCAAAACAAATTTCAAATATCTTATTAACCCTTCCACAAACCTTGGTTGAGGTAATCCACCATTATGATGAGGAGACACTTGCACAATACGACAAAGTAATTAACTTGTCTCAGTGACAATCAATAAAAAGAGGAAAGTATGTCTCGTTCATTTGTAAAATTATTAGTACGCGAATTGTTTGCATTTGGATGACAGTTAACGTCATTGTGTATATATACGTTATTACAAAATCTGATATTGTAAATTTAATAGATTCAATATTGCCTTTTTATGAATAATATAAGTAAAGAATAGTAGCAAACATATTTAATTTACACCTCAATCATGAAATTTTCTGTCTAACTTTCGTAATATAGATTCATACTTTATTTATCAATTCGATTTCTACTTTTTAATTATAAAGTATGGGTTAAAAGTCGTCGAAATCAAAAAACACATAGTATCAGTTTTTTGAATACCTGATACTATGTGTTTTATTGTGGAAATATTTATTGGGTATTCTCCTCAAATTAAGTTTATCCCCAACTTCTTTTGTTGCTTAATGTGATACGCGACGGCGAGCCGCTTTTTTACGATTTTCTTCGATGAAAGCTGCTTTTTGCTCTTCTGGCTCAATCACTTTCTTTTTAATTGCGTATACTGCACCTGCAACGGCAGCGACAGTTCCTGCGACACCTGTTACAAGACCTTTAGCGAATCCTTTAGCCATGAGTCTTCCTCCTTTATCTTCCCGATCAGCCAGGCTCCTCAAGAGGTAGCATTTTTCTGACCGACCTTTTTGTGATATAATAATAGTAACGAAAAAATGGGAATTTTTCAAGGAAAAAAGATGAAAACAAAAATAATTGTGATTGTTGGACCGACTGCTGTTGGGAAAACAGCCCTTGCTATTGAAGTGGCCAAGCGCTTTGGTGGAGAGGTGGTCAGTGGTGACAGTCAGCAAGTATACAGAGGGTTGGATATTGGGACGGCCAAGGCTAGCCCAGAGGAGCAAGCTGCTGTTCCTCATCATTTGATTGATGTCAGAGAGGTGACCGAGTCTTACTCGGCTTTTGATTTTGTTTCAGAAGCTAAGAAGGCTATTGAGGATATTCAAAGCCGTGGTAAGCTTGCTATTATTGCTGGTGGCACAGGGCTTTATATTCAGAGCTTGCTTGAAGGCTATCATCTAGGTGGGAAAACACCTCATGAGGATATTTTAGCCTATCGAGCTAGTTTAGAGCCTTTATCAGATGAGGAATTAGCCCATCTTGTGGAGCAAGCAGGTCTTGAAATTCCCCAGTTTAACCGTCGTCGTGCCATGCGAGCCTTAGAAATTGCCCATTTTGGTCAGGATTTGGAAAATCAAGAGACCTTGTATCAACCGCTGATTATCTGCTTGGATGATGAACGCAGTCAGCTTTATGAGCGTATCAATCGCCGAGTAGATCTGATGTTTGAGGCTGGGCTTTTGGATGAGGCCAAGTGGCTCTTTGATCATTACCCGGATGTGCAGGCTGCTAAAGGCATTGGCTACAAGGAACTCTTTCCTTATTTCCGTGGGGAGCAAACTCTTGAGGAAGCAAGCGAGAGTCTCAAACAGGCGACTCGTCGTTTTGCCAAGCGTCAGTTGACCTGGTTTCGTAATCGCATGCAGGTCACCTTTTATCAGATAGGAGAGCCTGGAGTTCAAGACCGTATTTTAAGCCAGATAGAGGAGTTTTTAAATGATTGAAACGGAGAAAAAAGAGGAGCGCGTCCTGCTCATAGGTGTGGAATTGCAGGGCATGGACAATTTTGACCTTTCTATGGAAGAATTGGCCAGTCTAGCCAAGACAGCTGGGGCAGTCGTTGTGGATAGCTACAGGCAAAAACGGGAAAAGTATGACTCCAAGACCTTCGTTGGCTCTGGTAAGTTGGAAGAGATTGCGCGGATGGTGGATGCAGAAGAAATTACTACTGTCATTGTCAATAATCGTTTGACTCCACGGCAAAATGTCAATCTAGAAGAAGTTCTGGGAGTTAAGGTTATTGACCGTATGCAGTTGATTTTGGATATCTTTGCTATGCGGGCTCGAAGCCATGAAGGGAAGCTCCAAGTCCACCTGGCCCAGCTCAAGTATCTCTTACCTCGCTTGGTTGGTCAAGGGATTATGCTCAGCCGTCAGGCAGGGGGAATTGGTTCCCGTGGACCTGGTGAAAGCCAGCTGGAACTGAACCGTCGTAGTGTTCGTAATCAAATTACAGATATCGAGCGCCAGCTCAAGGTGGTTGAGAAAAATCGGGCGACAGTCAGAGAAAAGCGTCTGGAGTCAAGCACCTTTAAGATTGGTTTGATTGGTTACACTAATGCTGGAAAATCAACCATCATGAACACCTTGACCAGCAAGAGTCAGTATGAAGCAGACGAGCTGTTTGCGACTCTAGATGCGACAACTAAAAGCATCCATCTGGGGGGCAATCTTCAGGTTACCTTGACTGATACTGTTGGGTTTATCCAAGATTTGCCAACAGAATTGGTGTCCAGTTTCAAGTCAACTTTGGAAGAAAGCAAGCATGTGGATCTACTAGTTCATGTCATCGATGCCAGCAATCCTTATCACGAGGAGCATGAAAAAACGGTTCTGTCTATCATGAAAGACTTGGACATGGAGGATATTCCTCGCCTGACCCTTTACAATAAAGCGGATTTGGTGGAGGATTTCATGCCGACCCAAACGCCGTATGCTCTCATTTCTGCCAAGTCTGAGGATAGTCGTGAGAACTTGCAAGCATTGTTTTTGGAGAAGATCAAGGAGATTTTTGAAGTCTTTACCCTGCGCGTGCCTTTTTCTAAGTCTTACAAGATACATGATCTAGAAAGTGTGGCGATTCTGGAAGAGCGGGACTATCAAGATGACGGCGAAGTCATTACAGGCTACATTTCCGAGAAAAATAAATGGAGGTTAGAGGAATTTTATGACTGATATTAAAACGTTGGCTCTAAAGTATGGAGGTTATACAAGTCTGGATAAGATCTATCTGGACCAGCTTCTAGCTGGCAAAGCAGAGCAGGAGCAGTTAGCTCTCATCACACCTCCTCCAAGTGTAGTCAATGCCTACTTTGCTGAACTCTACCAGAAAAAGAGTCCTGAAGCTGCGACGGATTACTTTGCAGAACTCAGTCAGGAACTGAACCTCTACAATGCTGAGCCAATTTTCACCTTTGAAAACAAGCCCTTTATTCGTCTTAATTTATCTGGCAAATCTTTTGGATTTTGCTACGAGAGTGAGGGCTTGGGGCGGATCTTCTCTGAAAATGAAGAGGAAATCTCGGATGACTTGCTTTTTGAGATTGCGCAAATTTTCCCTCATCAACTCGTCTTTGAAGAATCTGGAAAGATTTACATGAAGGATGCTGGAGATGAGGAAGTTGTTAGCGTGAAGAATCTCACAGCTTTGACTGATTTAGAAAGTTTAGCAGATGGTCGCAAGCGTCTCAAAGGTTACAGCCAAGAGGATTTGCTTCAAGAGTCTAAAGCTTTTACTGGCAAGCGCTATTTCCGATCGGCAAATCGCACAGCTATGTTATATATTGATTAATTAGAAAGTATCAAATGGATATTCAATTTTTAGGAACGGGGGCTGGTCAGCCCTCTAAAGCCCGCAATGTTTCAAGTCTCGCCCTGAAACTCTTGGACGAGATTAACGAAGTCTGGCTCTTTGACTGTGGAGAAGGGACGCAAAATCGCATTCTGGAAACCACGATTCGACCACGTAAGGTCAGCAAAATATTTATCACTCACCTGCATGGAGACCACATCTTTGGCTTGCCAGGATTCCTTTCTAGCCGTGCCTTTCAGGCCAATGAAGAGCAGACAGATTTGGACATCTACGGACCTCAAGGGATCAAGTCCTTTGTCTTAACCAGTCTACGTGTGTCGGGTTCTCGTCTGCCTTACCGCATTCATTTTCATGAGTTTGACCAAGATTCTCTAGGGAAAATCCTTGAGACCGATAAATTCACGGTGTATGCAGAGGAGCTGGACCACACTATTTTCTGTGTTGGCTATCGTGTCATGCAAAAGGACCTAGAAGGTACCTTGGATGCTGAGAAACTCAAGGCTGCTGGTGTTCCGTTCGGCCCGCTTTTCGGAAAAATCAAAAACGGTCAGGACGTTGTTCTAGAAGACGGAACTGAAATCAAAGCTGCTGACTATATCTCAGCGCCACGTCCAGGTAAGATTATCACCATTCTGGGTGATACCCGAAAAACCAATGCCAGTGTGCGTCTAGCTGTCAATGCCGATGTCCTTGTCCATGAGTCGACTTATGGCAAGGGTGATGAGAAGATTGCCCGCAATCACGGTCACTCAACCAATATGCAGGCAGCACAAGTAGCAGCAGAAGCAGGTGCTAAGCGCCTCTTGCTCAATCATATCAGTGCTCGTTTTCTCTCAAAAGATATCAGCCAGCTCAAGAAAGATGCGGCAACTGTTTTTGAAAATGTTCATGTGGTCAAAGACTTGGAAGAAGTGGAAATTTAGAAGATTGAGAAAGGATAAATATGTCTACAATTCTCATTACAGGTGCTAGCGGTGGCTTAGCCCAAGAAATGGTCAAACTCTTGCCAAATGACCAATTGATCTTACTAGGTAGAAACAAGGAAAAACTAGCCCAACTATATGGAAATCATTCTAATGTGGAATTGATTGAAATCGATATTATTGATGACTCAGCCCTAGAAGCTCTGGTAGCTGACCTCTATCTCCGTTATGGAAAGATTGATGTTTTGATCAACAACGCTGGATATGGAATATTTGAAGATTTCGACCGGATCTCTGACAAGGACATTCATCAGATGTTTGAGGTTAATACCTTTGCCCTGATGAATCTGTCTCGTCGTCTTGGAGGTCATATGAAGGAAAGTCGAAAGGGGCATATCATCAATATCGTCAGTATGGCAGGTTTGATAGCGACTAGCAAGTCCAGTCTCTA
Organism: uncultured Streptococcus sp.; assembly: GCA_963552835.1. Classification (GTDB taxonomy): domain Bacteria; phylum Bacillota; class Bacilli; order Lactobacillales; family Streptococcaceae; genus Streptococcus. The sequence goes on from CAUVMH010000009.1 coordinate 21,310, forward strand.
CTCAGCGACCAAATTTGCGGCTATTGGATTTTCAAATGCTCTGCGCCTCGAACTCATGCCTTACGGTGTCTATGTAACGACGGTCAATCCAGGCCCAATCCGCACAGGATTTTTTGACCAGGCAGACCCAGATGGGACCTACCTCAAGTCGGTTGACCGCTTTCTCTTAGAACCAGTTGCAGTCGCTAGAAAGATTGTCAAAACCATAGGAAAAAACAAACGGGAACTCAATCTCCCAGTTTTATTGAACCTAGCCCATAAGTTTTATACTCTCTTTCCTAAGCTAGCAGATAAGTTGGCAGGGGGGATCTTTAATTATAAGTGAGAAAGCTGTCCCCTTGAGGAATGGCTTTTTGCTTTAATAAGGAGGAGTTGTTGATCAAAAATAATCCCTGAAAATACTGGTAGTTTATCTCTATTTGGTAGTTTTGGAGTATAATTGAGATAAGAAAGTTCGTTAGATAAATGAAGTCCCAAACCAGCTAGCTTACCCTAGATAATGCCCTATGTATAGCCGGAGGTTGACAATGGAATTATTGACAATTGACCAAATTATTTCCATTATTGAGGAAGCAATACAAGGGCTTGACCCTGAGATAAGAGAAGGAATCGTCCTGAGCCATACTGAAGTGCCTGTGTCTGAACTGGATCGTTTGAAAAAACAACTGCAAATACAAGATTTGGATCCGATTTTTAGGAAGTATATTTTGGCCTATAACTGGGGGCAGGTCGGTTTTTTAAGTTACCAGTTTGGATATGGGGACGACACTAGTCTTACTTGGCTGATCAATCGCAATTTGGAATACCACGATTACTCGACTCTACAAGAAAGAGGCTTGATCATCATTGCAAATGGAGATCCCTACACTATTTTGCTGGATTGTCAATCTGGGGCGGTCTATGCTCTTGATGCAGAGATGAACTATGATGAAAAAATATGGCTGACACCAGATTTTCTAGCATTTGATAGAGCCATGGGAACGGCCCAATCTGCAGTTTGTAAGGGTTGTGAAAGTGACTTCATCCACTTGATGACTAGAATAGGTCATGCGTCCAGTTTGATATTTTGGCAGAGTCTGGTCGGGTTTTATGATTGAAAATAGAAGGAGCAGGTCATGGAATTTATTGTAGCTGAGGAAGGGATTCCTCAAAATATCGGATGTCAGGGAGCCCTGATTGCCTATTATGGTAGTGAGATAGAATTTCATTATGAAACCGTTCCACCACACGGTGATGAGATTTTTTCTGCCAAGTTGCCTTTGTTGGGGCTTGATCTACCCTTTTGGATCTATGGGAGAAATCTCATATTTTTAGATGCTTACTACCTCTTAGCAGAAACAGTTAAGAAAGGGACTTGGAATCCCATAACGAGTATGCTCATCAACATTCATACGGGGGAATACGCCAGCCTAGACCACTGGTACAATCATATATCTATTGAGCAAAACGGTCTTGAGTTGAAAAATGATTATGATGGACAAGTCCTGACTTTGAAAACGGTTGACAAACTTCATTGGCTTGCCCTAGATGCTGAATCAGAAGAAAGAAACTAAAAATGGCAAAGAAAAGAGTTACATTACCAAAAGAGTTTAAGGATTTAATGGATGAAGGAAATATTGAAGCCCTTAAAGCAGTCTATGACCGTTGTGAATTAACCGCTCATGATGGAAGATTTAGCTTATGTACACCTCTGCATATGGGAGGAGTCCCGGATGAATTGGTTATCTGGCTGGTGGAAAAGGGCCTAGATATAAATATCCCGGATTATTATGGAGCGACTCCTTTATACCGTCAAGCAATCTTGGGTAGAGATACAGTAAAACTCTTGTGTGAATTGGGGGCAGACATTGAAAAGCCCAATAGATATGGTGAGACCCCTCTACATATGGCAGCTGAGTTTTTTCATCCTAAGACCGTTGCACTTCTCATAGAAAAGGGAGCAAATGTTAACCCTAAAAATGATAGGGGACAGACTCCACTAGACTCCGTTCTCACTGTCTGTCGGGGAATCTATATTGCCCAAACAGCTGAAATTGCCTCTATGCTGTTGGATGCAGGTGCTAAGAAAACATCTGCTATGAAAGAAAAGGTCGAAAATATCGGTAAAGATTTTGAATTTCATAGAGAGGGGATCAATCCCGACTATCTAGAAGCAGCAGATCAGGGTCTAGAAAAACTTTATGCTTTGTTTGATGTCAAGCCGGTAGCCAAACGAATAACCCACGATGGAGTTTCTCCGATTCTCGTAAAAGAAGGTAGCTGGGAGGAGCAATATGAGGAACTATGGTCTTTCTTGATTCCTTCAAGTGGAGCAGCCAAAACTGTTCAGGGAGAAGTTATTCGTATACCAGGTCGAGTTCGAGATGAACTGGATCGCAATGGTGGGATCAACTGGGACAGGGACTATAGAAAAATGCTTCAAGCTCTCCCTCAATACTTATCTCTAGGAATCCCCCTTTCAGATCAAAAATTAGAAGAGACTAAAGAGCTTATTGCTCAAGTTCATGGGAAAGATTTTGATGACGAGCCTCGCCTAGACCGCCTGTGTCAGCTAGCTATTGCTTGGATTAAGCAAAATCCTGAACCCCTTCTCCTAGAAAAAACAAGTTATAAGCGGTAAAAAGCATTGGAAGACAGATAAAATAAAGAAATCATGGTGAAATGATGCAACTAATTGACCAAGTTAAAAAAATAGAAACTTATATTTGTGAGTGTTTTGAAGACTGGGATTTGGATGATCCTGTAGAGGAAGGATATCTGGAAGATTATCAGGGCATTTCTGGTGCTTCTGAGGAAGAGCTTCAAGCCTTTGAGGAAATATTTGGCATTCGTCTACCTAGTGACTTCAAAGAGCTTTATAGCTATAAAAATGGGAGTAAATACCTCTCTATTTTACCTTGTGTAATTGACCAGAGAGATTTGACTTTTTCTCTCATGAGTCTACAGGAAATTGAGACTTGTAAAAAGTACTTTCAAAATAGAGATGCTCTGTTAACCGAATTTCCCGACTATTTTTCTAGTCAAGACCTAGAAAATATGCATGATAGTAGAATAAAGCCCTATCTTTTTAATAAAAAATGGCTTCCTTTTGCTCAGTATTGTGACTCTTGTTATCTTATGCTGGATTTTGATCCAGACCAGGAGGCTCAGGAAGGTCAGGTTATTTGCTACATCCATGATCCTGATGAAATTATCTATGTGGCAGAAAGCCTTACAAATCTGATTGAAGGGATAATGGATGAGATCATATGAACGGACAAATGTATCAGATAGCCTGTATCGTGGCAGCGGCTAGGAAGGCTTTAAAAAATGCTAAAGAAATATGCTATAAGCCTGAAAAATATACAAATAAATTGAGCTTTCAAATTTTGCCGTCAAAAAATGGGGAAGCTACAGAACTTTCTGTATCTGATTGGTTTGAAAATCTTAAGGAAAAAGGTTTGAAGGACTTACAATTATTTTGTCCTATTTCAGTTGAAGACAGAGGTATTTTAGGCTTCTCTAATACAACACAGAGTTCAATTCTCTGTTTTTATAAAGATGGGAAGGCAAGTTATTTCCTACCAAATTGGAAATCTGCTTCCCCAGGCAGAGGCTGGGATGTTACCTACACCGAGTATGAATGGGAAAGGTCTTCTCAAGACATTCCCCACTATGAAAATAATATCGAAGAATTTAAGGACATATTGACTCGTATAGAAAATCTAGCAATTAAAATTGAATGTGACAACTTTGCCAAAGTCTTTCAATCTGCTAGAAACTTTTTGCTAGACCCAGAATCTGGTAAAGGACTGGCAGAACCTCAAATTCCACTGCAACATCTAAGCATATTTAGAGCTGCAAGTGCAGCGGATGTTTTTGGAGGAATGGGCTCCTGGAATGATGAACCTGGATGGCTGGCACAAGATAAGGGACTGGGTCAAGTATACGATGAACTTTCGGATCAGTTGCTAAGAAATATTCGATTAGCTATTCTATATGCCATTAATGAATGGTGATCGTTTAAGGGGAAGAAAATGGTGAAGTTAAAGTTAAGCCTATTGAACAAATGGGAACTAGACAAGGACTACAATAGTGTTCTCAATTCTGTCATGTTACATGATGGTAGAGCCTTTGTCTTGACCAGTGAGAAGGAAGCTTTTAATCGCTACTGTCTACTTGAAGTATCACCTTTGGGTGTGAAGGAGATAGATGCTTGGTATTGTGACCATGTTTGGGAGGAAGAGCCTCTACTCTTTACAGATGGACAAAATATTGGCATCATCAAGGCTGGCAAGGAAATAGTTTATTATACTGGTGATTTTTCTCATCCAGAAATCATTGCCATAAAGGATCCGCAAAGTATACTTCCTAAAAAGGCACAAGAGAGATATTTTCAAATAGTATCAGATAGCAACCAGATACCCGTGTGTTTTGAAGATCAAGTTTATACAAATCAGGCAAGAAACTTTGCCCTTTTAGAATTTGATCGAGAGAAAAAGCAGGCGAAGTGGACCACTTATTCGCATATTGATAAAAAAGAGTTAAATCACCACGACACGAACTCAAGTTTTTGTCCTAAAATCGATAGTATGAAATCTTGGAAGCAAGAGCTCTATGCCTTTAGCTCTGGAGAAAGTCAAACCTCTGTCAATAAATGGGGCATGGACTATTATGCTCTTGTTAAAATCTCTAGTGATGGTTGTATTATCGAAAAGTTATTAGAATCTGAACATTTAAAGGCTTTAGGTAAAAAAGCTGGTGTCAATGGAATTTTTACGGATTCGCCTTATATTATCCTGAGCCCCCTATTTAAGAATGATGATTGGAAGGGCAAGCAAAAGCTATTTTCTCTGGCAACGAGAGAATTGTGCGATATAGCCTTGCCTAGAGGAATGAGTAAACACAAGCTTCAAAATATAACAGACAACTTTTGTTTAACCTTCCTGTACGACAGAGGATTAAAAGAACTTGCCCTTTGTCGGATTGACTAGGCTGTGAGGCTGAGTTTGGGAGCTTTTTATAGATAGGTGCTGATATTTCTTGATTAGTCTACAGTATTTATTTTGATCTGTTTTCTTGTCAAATTTGACCAAGTATTGCAAATCGAATCTTAAAATAGTATACTAGAAATAGCAATTGTGAAAACGTTTGCGTTTTTGTTGATGATGATTATTTAGGAGACAAAATATGGAATTAACAGCCATTTATCATAGACAAGAATTAGAGTATGCTTATCTTTACAAAGAAGGTCAGCTACATATCCGAATCAGAACCAAGAAAAATGATGTCCAGCGAGTTATTTTGCATTATGGAGACCCCTTTATTTTCATCGAGGATAAGTATGAAGCCAAGAAAGAAATGACTAAAGCAACCTCGGATGCTTTATTTGATTATTGGCAGGTTACAGTATCGGTTGATTTTGCACGGATTCAGTATCTCTTTGAACTCCTTGATGAGGAAGGTCAGGGTATTTTCTACGGTGATAAGGGTTGTGTGGAACATACTCAAGAAAACTTGGATGCGGAAGGAAATGGCTTTAAGCTTCCCTATATTCATGAAATCGACGGATGTCAGGTTCCTAGCTGGGTTTCAAATACCGTTTGGTACCAGATTTTCCCAGAACGATTTGCTAATGGAAATCCTAATTTGACTCCAGATGGAGCTCGAGAGTGGGATGCTGCCATTGCACCTAATAGGGATGACTTTTTTGGTGGAGATTTACAAGGGATTATCGACCATCTAGACTATCTAAAAGATTTGGGAATCACTGGACTTTATCTATGTCCGATTTTTGAAGCAACGACCAATCACAAGTACGATACGACGGATTATTTTGAAATTGACCGTCACTTTGGAGACAAAGAAGTCTTTGCTAATTTAGTCGAGGAAGCTCATAAACGTGGCATTAAGATTATGCTAGATGCTGTTTTCAATCATATCGGCTACCAGTCTGCCCAATGGCAGGATGTTCTAAAAAATGGAGAAAATTCCCCTTATAAAGATTGGTTCCATATTCAAGAGTTTCCAATTACAGAGGATAAACTTCAGAATCCAAGAGAACTCCCTTATCATACCTTTGCCTTTGCTAGCTATATGCCTAAGTTAAATACAGCAAATCCTGAAGTCAAAGACTATCTTCTCAGTGTTGCAACTTACTGGATTGAGAATTTTGATATCGATGCTTGGCGCTTGGACGTTGCCAATGAAATTGACCATCAGTTCTGGAAAGATTTTAGAAAGGTAGTTCTCGCTAAAAAGCCTGATTTGTATATTTTAGGTGAAATCTGGCATACGTCTCAGCCTTGGCTAAAAGGAGATGAGTTCCATGCAGTCATGAACTACCCGCTCTCTGAAAGTATCAAGGATTATTTCTTGCGTCAGCATAAAAAGACAGAGCAGTTCATTTCAGAAATCAATAGCCAGTCAATGTACTACAAGCAACAAATCTCAGAGGTTATGTTAAATCTCCTGGATTCTCACGATACAGAGCGTATTCTTACAACTGCCAAAGGAAATATCCAACATGTCAAGGCTGCTTTAACCTTCCTCTACCTTCAAAAAGGGACTCCTTGTATCTATTACGGAACAGAGCTAGCACTAATTGGTGGACCAGATCCTGATTGCCGTCGTGTCATGCCTTGGGACCGTGTGTCTGAGGACAATGATATGCTAAATTTCATGAAGAAATTAATCCAAGTCCGCAAAGAAGTTGCAAGCATTATTCAGCATGGTTCATATTGCTTGCAAGAAGTGAAACCATATGTTCTTTCCTTGAAATGGACCTACGAAGGAAAAGAAGTTCAGGCTACCTTTAATCAGTCTAAGGAAAATTTTGTCTTGGACAGAGATTCAGTTGATTTAGCGAGTCATTGTCAGTTTGAAGATGGTCAGCAAGTCATCTTGCCAGATGGATTTGTAGTTACTATTTCTGAGTAAAAAGGATTAAAATAATGGCACTCAAGGAAGTTTATGAGTATTTTCGTCACTATGATAAGGAGACTTATCAGGTTGTCGCCTGCATGGGTAGTGAACCATCGGAAGAAGATGTTCAGGATTTTGAAAATCAATACGGCATTCGTCTGCCAGAAGATTTCAGGGAATTCACCATGTCATCTCTGGGAGGTCTCTTTATGGAAGTCAGGGAAGAGCTATGGCCAAGAGCCAAGGCTTACGATGTAGCCCCTTTTTGGACTTTCTGTCGAGGTATTAAGGTTTTTGGAATTGCAAATGGCATCCCAGATTTCTTAGATATTCGAATTAAAACCAAGGAATTACACGCTCTGGGCTTTGAGGATTATATTCCATTTCTGTCTATCATCGGTGATGGAGATGTAATTTTCTGCTTTGATAAGGACAATCACATAGTAGCTTTGGATTGGTATAATAGTGGCGAAACTGAAGAGCTTAATTGTGATTTTTCAGGACTTTTACTCCAGCAAATTGCCGAGCTAGAAGAGCGTAAAAATGAGATGGTCAATCTTTTGGAAAAGGGAAAATCTAGTCAATAATCTATAAGGAAATACCAGTTTGATAGTCCGTAAAAGAGGTTGGGACAAAAGATCCCGACCTCACTTTTTTTAGCAATCAAACTTTGACGCGGTAGCTGATTGAACTTTTTGTTCGTCTTTCAGACTCCAAAAAGCTCCTAATCATCCTCGCGAGGCTGGGACTACGAAATCGAGACTTTGTCTATCGATTTCTGTCCCACCGCCTTTTTTAGTAAAACCATTCACTAAATGTACATTCAGATTTTTAAACTTTTCTACAAATTATAGAAAAAACAATCAAAAATATGATTTTTTGTGTTTAGGGTATTGAAATTTCCTATATTATTTTATAGAATAAGGGTAAAAGGCTATGAAAAAGTAATACGTTTACAAGAAAATGGAAGCGGTTACTAAAGGAGGATTTTATGGAAAAAGGCCATTGGAATCGTAAAAGAGTCTACAGCATTCGTAAGTTTGCCGTAGGAGTTTGCTCTGTCATGATTGGAACCTGTGCTGTTCTATTTGGAGGAAGTGTTGTTGGAGAATCACCAGTTTTTGCGGATGAAACTCCTATTGCACGCACTGTAGAACAACCAAAAGAGGAAAGTCCAGCAGTGGAGGAAAAACATGATCAAGCAGTAGTAGAGAATAACGAGGCTGTAAGTGTAGATCAAAGTCAAGCTACTCAAATTGAAGCAAGCAAACCCGAGAAGAAAGAAGATGAACCTGTAGCTCCAAAAGAGGAGAAAGCATCTCTAAAACCTGAAGAAACAGCTCCAAAGGTAGAATCTCAAGCTTCAAGTCAAGAAAAGCCTGTCAAGGAAGAGTTGAAAGCTGCGACAAATGAAGAAGTGAATCAAATGATTGAAGATAGAAAAGTGAATTTTAATCAAAATTGGCACTTTAAACTCAATGCGAATCCTAAAGAAGCTGTGAAATCAGATGCCGATGTATCAACATGGCAAAAATTGGATCTCCCACACGACTGGAGTATCTTTAACGATTTTGACCATCAGTCACCTGCCCAAAACGAGGGTGGACAGCTCAATGGTGGTGAAGCTTGGTATCGCAAGACCTTTAAACTTGATGAAAAAGATCTCAAGAAAAATGTGCGAGTGACCTTTGATGGTGTCTACATGGACTCTCAAGTCTATGTCAATGGCCAGTTAGTGGGGCATTATCCAAATGGTTACAACCAGTTCTCATACGATATCACCAAATACCTTCACAAAGATGGTCGTGAGAATGTGATTGCTGTCCATGCAGTCAACAAACAACCAAGTAGCCGTTGGTACTCAGGTAGTGGTATCTACCGTGATGTGACCTTGCAAGTGACAGATAAGGTTCATGTTGAGAAAAATGGGACAACCATCTTAACACCAAAACTTGAACAACAGCAACATGGCAAGGTTGAAACTCATGTAGCCAGCAAAATTGTCAATACAGACGATAAAGACCATGAACTGGTGGCAGAGTATCAAATCGTTGAACGTGGTGGTCAGGCTGTAACAGGCTTGGTTCGTACAGCGAGCCGTACCTTGAAAGCACATGAATCAACAAGCCTTGATGCGATTTTAGAAGTTGAAAGACCAAAACTCTGGACAGTTTTAAATGATAAACCTGCCTTGTACGAATTGATTACACGTGTTTACCGAGATGGTCAATTGGTGGATGCTAAGAAAGATTTGTTTGGTTACCGTTACTATCGTTGGACTCCAAATGAAGGTTTCTCTTTGAATGGTGAACGCATTAAATTCCATGGTGTTTCCTTGCACCATGACCACGGAGCGCTTGGAGCAGAAGAAAACTATAAGGCAGAATACCGTCGTCTCAAACAAATGAAGGAGATGGGTGTTAACGCCATCCGTACAACTCATAACCCTGCAAGTCCACAGACCTTACAAATCGCAGCAGAACTTGGTTTGCTGGTTCAGGAAGAGGCCTTTGATACGTGGTATGGCGGCAAGAAACCTTATGACTACGGGCGTTTCTTTGAAAAAGATGCTACTCACCCAGAAGCCAGAAAAGGTGAAAAGTGGTCTGACTATGATCTTCGTACCATGGTCGAAAGAGATAAAAACAACCCATCTGTCTTCATGTGGTCTATCGGGAATGAAATCGGTGAAGCCAATGGTAATGCTCACTCTCTTGCAACGGTTAAACGCTTAGTAAAAGTGATTAAAGATGTTGATACGACACGTTATGTTACCATGGGAGCAGATAAGTTCCGCTTTGGTGATGGTAGCGGTGATCATGAGAAAATTGCTAATGAACTGGATGCGGTTGGTTTTAACTATTCAGAAGACAACTACAAGAAACTTCGTGCGAAACATCCAAACTGGTTGATTTACGGTTCAGAAACATCTTCAGCAACCCGTACACGCGGTAGCTATTATCGCCCTGAACAGGAATTGAAACATAGTAACGGACCTGAACGTCATTACGAACAGTCCGATTATGGTAATGACCGAGTTAACTGGGGTAAAACGGCAACAGATTCATGGACTTTTGACCGTGACAATGCTGGTTACGCAGGACAGTTTATCTGGACAGGTACGGACTATATCGGTGAACCTACACCATGGCACAACCAAAATCAAACTCCCGTTAAGAGCTCTTACTTTGGTATCGTAGATACAGCCGGTATTCCAAAACATGACTTTTATCTCTACCAAAGCCAATGGGTTTCTGTCAAGAAGAAACCGATGGTACACCTTCTTCCTCACTGGAACTGGGAGAATAGAGACTTGGCCTCTAAAGTAGAAGATGCACAAGGAAAGATTCCAGTTCGCGCTTACTCTAATGCTGCAAGTGTTGAATTGTTCTTGAACGGTCAATCTCTCGGAGTTAAGACCTTCAACAAAAAACAAACTAGCGATGGCCGTACCTACCAAGAAGGTGCCAATGCCAAGGAACTCTATCTTGAGTGGAAGGTTGCTTATCAACCAGGTACTTTGGAAGCTGTAGCTCGCGATGAAGCTGGAAAAGAAATTGCACGTGATAAGATCACTACTGCAGGCCAACCAGCAGGTGTTCGCCTCGTCAAGGAAGAACATGCAATCGCAGCAGATGGAAAAGACTTGACCTACATCTACTACGAAATCGTAGACAGTGAAGGGAATGTGGTACCAACTGCCAATAATTTGGTTCGTTTCCAACTGCATGGACAAGGTCAACTGGTCGGTGTCGATAATGGGGAACAAGCCAGCCGTGAACGCTACAAGGCGCAACCAGATGGTTCTTGGATCCGTAGAGCCTTTAACGGTAAAGGGGTTGCCATTGTTAAATCAACTGAACAAGCAGGTAAATTCACACTAACAGCTCATTCAGATCTCTTGAAATCTGGTCAAGTAACTGTCTTTACTGGTAAAAAAGAAGACCAAGAAAAGACAGTTCTCGGAACAGAGGTACCAAAAGTACGTACTGTTATTGAGAAAGAACCGAAAATGCCGAAGACAGTCGGTTTTATCTACAGTGATGGCAGTCGTGAAAAACGTCCAGTAACTTGGTCTTCAGTTGATGTGAGCCAAGCAGGAGTTGTGACTGTTAAAGGTATGGCAGACGGACGCGAAGTTGAGGCCCATGTCGAAATTCTAGCAATTGCAAATGAGCTTCCAACTGTTAAGCGTGTTGCTCCAGGAACAGACTTGAATGCAGTTGATAAATACGTTTCTATTGCTGTTACGGATGGAAGCGTACAAGAATACGAAGTTGATAAGTGGGAGATTGCGGAAGCAGATAAAGCTAAACTGTCAGTTGCAGGATCACGTATTCAAATGACTGGCCAACTGGGTGGTGAGACTATTCACGCTACCCTTGTGGTAGAAGAAGGTGAGGCTGCGGCACCTGCAGTACCAACTGTAACGGTTGGTGGTGAAGCTGTCACAGGTCTTACTAGTCAAAAACCAATGCAATACCGCACTCTTGCTTATGGAGCTAAGTTACCAAAAGTCACAGCAAGTGCTGAAAATGCGGATGTTACTGTAGTCCAAGCAAGTGCAGCAAACGGCATGCGTGCAAGCATCTATGTTCAACCAAAAGATGGTGGACCTCTTCAAACCTATGCAATTCAATTCCTTGAAGAAGCACCAAAAATTGACCATTTGAGCCTACAAGTGGAAGAAGCTGACAGCCTCAAAGAAGACCAAACAGTGAAATTGTCGGTTCGAGCTCACTATCAAGATGGAACGCAAGCTGTATTACCAGCTGATAAAGTGACCTTCTCTACAAGTGGTGAAGGGGAAGTCGCAGTTCGTAAAGGAATGCTTGAGTTGCATAAGCCAGGGACAGTCACTCTGAAAGCGGAATATGAGGGAGCTACAGGTCAAGTTGATCTCACTATCCAGGCCAATACTGAGAAAAAAGTAGCCCAATCTATCCGCCCTGTAAATGTAGTCACAGATTTGCATCAGGAACCAAGTCTTCCAGCAACAGTAACAGTTGAGTATGACAAAGGTTTCCCTAAAGCTCACAAAGTCACTTGGCAAGCTATTCCAAAAGAAAAACTAGACTCCTATCAAACCTTTGAAGTTCTAGGAAAAGTTGAAGGTCTTGATCTTGAAGCGCGTGCAAAAGTCTCTGTAGAAGGCATCGTTTCAGTTGAAGAAGTCAGTGTGACGACACCAATCGCAGAAGCACCACAATTACCAGAAAGCGTTCGTACCTACGATTCAAATGGTCACGTTTCATCAGCTAAGGTTACATGGGACGCGATTAGTCCAGAGCAATACGCCAAGGAAGGTGTCTTTACAGTTAATGGTCACCTAGAAGGTACGCAATTAACAACTAAACTCCATGTTCGCGTATCAGCTCAAACTGAGCAAGGAGCAAATATTTCTGACCAATGGACCGGTTCAGAATTGCCACTTGCCTTTGCTTCAGACTCAAATCCAACCGACCCGGTTTCAAATGTCAACGATAAATTGATTTCCTTTAATGACCGACCAGCCAACCGTTGGACAAACTGGAATCGTACTAATCCAGAAGCTTCAGTCGGTGTCCTATTCGGAGATTCAGGTATCTTGAGCAAACGTTCAGTTGATAATCTAAGTGTCGGATTCCACGAAGACCACGGAGTTGGTGTACCGAAGTCTTATGTGATTGAGTATTATGTCGGTAAGACCGTTCCAACAGCTCCTAAAAACCCTAGCTTTGTAGGTGAGGAAAACCATGCCTTTAACGATCCTGCAAACTGGAAAGAGGTAAGCAATCTCAAAGCACCAGCTCAATTAAAAGCTGGAGAAATGAATCATTTCAGCTTTGATAAAGTTGAAACCTATGCGGTTCGCATTCGTATGGTTCGACTTGATAGCAAGAAAGGAACTTCTATCACAGAAGTACAAATCTTTGCAAAACAAGTCGCAGCAGCTAAACAAGGACAAACAAGAATCCAAGTTGACGGTAAAGACTTAGCAAACTTCAATCCTGATTTGACAGACTACTATCTTGAGTCTGTAGATGGAAAAGTTCCTGCAGTAACAGCAAGTGTTAGCAACAATGGTCTCGCTACCGTCGTTCCAAGCGTTCGTGAAGGTGAGCCAGTTCGTGTTATCGCGAAGGCTGAAAATGGCGACATCCTAGGAGAATACCGTCTACACTTCACAAGCAATAAAGACTTGCTCTCTCGTAAACCAGTTGCCGCGGTTAAACAAGCTCGCTTGTTGCAACTAGGGCAACCGCTTGAATTGCCAACTAAGGTTCCTGTTTACTTCACAGGTAAAGACGGTTACGAAACAAAAGACTTGGCAGTTGAATGGGAAGAAGTTCCAGCAGAAAATCTGACAAAAGCAGGTCAATTTACTGTTCGAGGTCGTGTCCTTGGTAGTGATCTTGTTGCTGAGTTCACTGTACGAGTGACAGACAAACTAGGCGAAGCTCTCTCAAATAACCCAGAGTATGATGAAAACAGTAACCAAGCCTTTGCTTCCGTAACTAATGATATTGATCCAAGTTCACATGACCGTGTAGACTATATCAATGATGGAGATCATTCAGAAAATCGTCGTTGGACAAACTGGTCTCCAACACCATCTTCTAATCCAGAAGTATCAGCAGGTGTGATCTTCCGTGAAAATGGTAAGGTTGTAGAACGGACTGTAGCACAAGCCAAACTTCATTTCTTTGCAGATAGTGGTACGGATGCACCATCTAAACTCGTTTTGGAACGCTATATTGGCCCAGAGTTTGAAGTGCCTACCTACTATTCTAACTACCAAGCCTATGATGCAGCCCATCCATTCAACAATCCAGAAAATTGGGAAGCTGTTCCTTATCGTGCGGATAAAGACATTGCAGCTGGAGATGAAATCAACGTAACATTTAAAGCTGTCAAAGCCAAAGCCATGAGATGGCGTATGGAGCGTAAAGCAGACAAGAGCGGTGTTGCGATGATTGAGATGACCTTCCTTGCACCGAGTGAATTCCCTCAAGAAAGTACGCAATCGAAGATTCTTGTAGATGGAAAAGAACTTCCTGATTTTGCTGAAGATCGTCAAGACTACCAAATCACCTATAAAGGTCAACGTCCAAAAGTCTCAGTCGAAGAAAGTAATCAAGTAGCTTCAACAGTTGTAGATAGCGGAGACGATAGCCTTCCAGTACTTGTTCGCCTTGTTTCAGAAAGTGGAAAACAAGTCAAGGAATACCGTATCCACTTGACTAAGGAAAAACCAGTTTCTGAGAAGACTGTTGCTGCTGTACAAGAAGATCTTCCAAAACTCGAATTTGTTGAAAAAGATTTGGCCTACAAGACAGTTGAGAAAAAGGATCCAACACTGTATCTAGGTGAAACTCGTGTAGAACAAGAAGGAAAAGTTGGTAAGGAACGGATCTTTACAGCGGTTAATCCTGATGGAAGTAAGGAAGAAAAACTTCGTGAAGTGGTAGAGGCTCCGACAGACCGCATCGTCTTGGTTGGAACGAAACTAGGAACCTCCCTTCCAGAAGATGAAGTGAAGAACCTAGTCCTTAACAGACCAGAACTTGTAATCGAAGAAGAAACAATTGACTTCAAGGTTCAGGAACGTAAGTCTGATAAGTTGTATCTAGGTGAAACTCGTATCCTCCAAGAAGGTCAAAAGGGTATTCGCATTCACTTGATCGAGGTTGAAAATGGTAAGCGGACTGAAAAAGAAAGCTATGATAAAGTTATAGCTCAGGATCGCATCGTAGAAGTTGGAACGAAACCAGGAACCTCCCTTCCAGAAGATGAAGTGAAGAACCTTGTCCTTAACAGACCAGAACTTGTAATCGAAGAAGAAACAATTGATTTCAAGGTTCAGGAACAAAAGAACGATAAGCTTCCAGCAGGTCAAACCCGTGTTCTCCAAGAAGGACAAAAAGGTATCCGTGTTCACTTGATCGAAGTTGAAAATGGCAAACGAACTGAAAAAGAAAGCTATGATAAAGTCATGGCTCAGGATCGCATCGTAGAAGTAGGTACGGCTGGTGAAACAACTAAACCAGTACCTCAAGAATCTACAAAACCACAAGTATCAGAAAAAACAGATACAAAACAAAACACTTCAAGTGCAGCTGGTCCGGTTCAAAAAGAGCAGTTACCAAATACAGGAAGTGCAGAAGGTCAAGCAGCAGTAGTAGCAGGCTTAGCTCTTCTTGGTTTGAGTGCAGGACTAGTGGCCACTAAAGGCAAAAAAGAGGATTAGAATTTCTACGATATGAAGAGATGGGGACAAAATAGATTTATATTTTAAAAGCTCTTCATTATGAATTTTGAAAATCTAATAGATTAAATAAAAAGTGAACCAAACTATTCTGGGACAATCAGAATTTTGTTTAGTTCACTTTTTGTTATGTTCTAAACTTTTGATTTAATATATTTCTACTATATTAAATCTTATAATAGCATATAGATTAATAAATTGGCTATATTTAGTTTTATGAATAAAGGGACATTATTTATTGAAGGGGAGTAGAAATATCAAAGGAATGAATTCTTTAAAGTTGACATTTTGTAAATAATTTCTTTAGTAATGAGATATATTAATTAAAATATATATGATATAATAGACTTGGTAGGTTCTATTATATTATGTGCTGTAAGTGAATATAATTTTATCAAGAATAGAGCATGGTGTTATTATGGATACGTCACTATATTGTGGAGGTGTTGCGTACGTAGAATTGAATACTTAATTTTTTATCGATATACAAATAGAAAGGTTGGTCATAATGGATAAGATAAAAAAATATCTCGGTTTTCTGGTATTCCCTCTTTTATTCTTGATGATGCTTTTCCCGGCGGGTGAAGCACATGCGGCAACTGATATCACGAGTAAAGTCAAAATAGATGACTTGAAGATTACTATAGCATCTACAGGAAGTGAGACTGAAGGAATTCATGGTTCAAATGATACTTCGATGAAATTGAAATATTCGGGTAAATTCTCATTTCCCAATGTGGCAGTTAATGAAATCAAGAATGGTGATTACTTTATCGTAAAAGCTCCAAATAACTTGAGTTTGACGGATGGTAGTCTGGATTTGATTGATTCGACATCAAATACCAAAATGGGGACTGTCCAGGTGGATAATGCTAACCATCAGCTGGTATTTACTTTCAACGAAAAGGTGGAGGACAAGCAAAATATTCGTGGGGACTTTGTTGCAGAAGCAACTGAAACACTCCAAAAAGAGGGGAAAACGGTTACTTATGTTTTGCCAGATGGTAAAAAACAGACCATCACGTATAAAGTAAATACTTATCAACAGACTGACGTGATAGGAGAAACCATTACAAAGTACGGTTATAACGATAACAATAAGGCGATAGCACATTTTCAGATGAAGATTAATCGCGCTAAGAAAGATATGACGGGACATGTGGTGAAGATTACAGATGACGTTTCAAAGGGAGCCTTTGCTAACTATGTGGAAGGTACTTTCTATATGCATGAAGCGGAATTCGAAACGACGAATACTAATTCATCTGCTCTTAAACATTTAGGTGATGAATACGAAATCACAACCGATCCGGAGGTATACAAGGCTAACTCAGATAAAAAAGCTTTGTTGACCTTTGTCAACGGGAAACGAGGATTTGAGTTGCTCATGCCGACCAATATGGGAACAAAGAGCTTTTTCTTAACGTATGATACATCCTCACCAGCAGATACTTCAATGATAAGTAACTCAGCGCAGTACTTGATTGATAATCAACCACAACTTATTTGGGAAAACTACGGAGGTAGTATTGGAACCAGAACAGAAGCAACGTTTAATTTAAAGACGGTTAAATCTGTAGGTGCGTCAGTCACAGCTGATATTGCTGGTAAGATCAAAATCACAAAATACGATGAAGCGGATGCAACTGTTAAGTTGGCAGGCGTTGTCTTTGAAATCCGTGAGAAAACCACTAATAATTTGGTTGATACCGTTACAACAGATGCGGATGGGATAGCTGTCTCAAAGGCTCTCAATAATGGTAAGTATATCGTTAAAGAAAAAACTCCTAAATCAGGCTATCAGGTAAATAGTCAAGAGTTCGAAGTGGAGATGAAAGATGGAAAGGGTGTTCCCCTCAATATCTCTAACAAACGTGTGACAGTTGACTTTGAAGCAACCAAGACTTGGGTAAACGGAAAAGCAACTGACTACAAAAAAGTCAAACTCGGTTTGTATGTGCACAAAGAAGGACAAACTGTTGCAGATGCAAAACCTGTTACTGGGAACTACACCCCTGAAGTGACAGAGTCTAATGGTGTTTACACTTATAAATGGAAAAATCAACTTCCTGAACGTGATGTTGATGGAAGCAAGCTAGTTTATTCTGTTCGAGAACTTGAAGATCAGACGGGTCTTCCTCTGAAAGAAGGAGAGAAAGTCAAAGTAGGCGACAACAGCTATGTTGTATCCTATAACGGAAACAACAAAGTCACCAACACTTACGAAGTTCCAAAGACAAACGTGACGGCTAAGAAAGTCTGGGTTGGCGGTCAGGAACATATTCGTCCAACTGTCTACTTCAAATTGTACCGTACACCAGAAGGTGGAGCGATTGAAGAAGTAGCTGGTGTTGCCCAAAAAGAAGTTCCCAAAACAGATGGAACTGTAGAATGGACAGACCTTCCTGCGACAGATGAGCACGGTGTGAAGTACACTTATAGTGTGATGGAAGTAGATGAAGATGGCAATCTCATCGTAGATACGATAGACGGCTATACTCCAGCACAAACAGCTGATTTGACTGTTACAAATACGTATAGCACTGAACCAGCTGAGGCTGTAATTGAAGCTAAGAAAAAATTGGAAGGTCGTCCAACAGAGCTTCAAGACGAAGAATTTGAATTTATCTTGAAAGATAATGATGGAAAAGAAGTTCAAAGAATCAAGAATAAAGGTACTAATGCTGATGGAACTGGTCGCGTAGTCTTCAAGCCTATTAAATTTACAAAAGAAGGACATTATCAGTACACCATTGTGGAAGCAAAAGCAGGTGAAACTGAAAATGGTATCACCTATGATAATAGAACAGTTCCTGTAATTGTACACGTCTATGATAATGGAAGAGGCCAACTGGTTGCCTGGGTTGAGAAATTAGAAATTTCTCAAGTAGCACTTCCAGCAGCTGATTTCTCATCTTCAGCACCTGGTGCTAATCTTGTTCCACCCCTTGCTGGTGCAGTGACAAGAGCTACTGATATTGGAATTCAAACATTCGTCAATACTTATAAGCCTGCTAATGTGAAAGCTCCTGTTTCGGCAACCAAATCATTCA
>CAUVMH010000010.1:0-33811 GCA_963552835.1 uncultured Streptococcus sp.
AGCTTTATTATAGATAAGAGTAGTTGAAATTTTTATCACATTTTTGAGGTTGTTGAAATAAAAAAAGCAACTCACTGCTTTACGAATGAGTTACTTTTGTACTAAAATATTTGTTCCATAATTTCCCTAATAACCTGAACAGAGTTATCAAATGAGATATCTTTAGCATACTTAAATTGGCGTTGATAACGAATCCATAGCTCTTTCTGATAATCAGAAATTTCAATTCCTCTCACTTGTTCTTCCCAATTATCAATAGTATCTTTACTTTTACGTTTTTCTGCCGTATTCTCAAGTGCATTTTTTAATAGTTCAAGATTAATCTCTTCTTTTCTAAGTTTATACAAGGTGAAAAGATCATATCGATCACGTGGACGCGTCGAAGCTAGTCCCCTACTGATGATCGTTTCTAACTTTTCAGCAAGTACAGTCTCTAGATTATATGTCCATATCTGGATGCTTTCATTAGTAAAGATAGAAGTCATTGAATAAGTTATTTCTCTTGGTGTGATCTTATCACCAGTTGTAATATCAATAAAAACAACCTCCTTTAATGTATCAAAAGTCGCATTTAATTTTAATGAAAATCCTCCATATTCATCATCTTGGCGAATAGGTTCTAGCTTATCTACTGAAAATGAAAATCCATCAGTTTTAGAACAAAGAATCTCTTCAAAGATATGAACCAAATTTTCTCTGCTCATTTCGGTTCCCTTCAGAGTGACATCTAAATCCATTGTGGTTCGCTTATCTAGTCCAAGAATTTGACCTATTAGATACCCTCCTTTTACAATGAAGGAATCTCTATAAGAACTAGTAGAAATCAGCTTTAACACTTGCTCAATTAAATAATGTTGTTGTACTTGTTGAGCTGGAATTCCCTTATCTTTTGAAATGTTTTTGATTTTTGCTTTAAAGCTATTGGCATTTGAAAACATTAAGATAGTACCTCCGTATAAGATTGTAACTTATCAGTTACCTTAAATAGCTGGGCATAATAAAATAATTTGTGTAAATGAATTTGATTCTGTTGAAAATATTTTTTAAAGGCTGGTGCAATAATTTGAAGATCCACCTGATGAACTGGTCTTAGACATTCAACCAAAACTCGTTCAACTTCATAAACTTTAATAAATTGACCAGGAAGACGCTCTATTTCAATAATTCCTTCACTATAGTGAGAGCGTAAAATAATAGGACATATATCTGCTTCCTTAATGTTTTTGGTATTCGTACCATAAGGAAAACTCATCGTCATGTTAAAAGGGATAGTCAAAGATAAACCATGTAACCAAAGTGCTGTCTCCAAAGAAAAGATTCCCTTTGGAAATCGATACTGAAGGACAAACCACTCATCTAAATAGATATCAGGTAAGCGATATAAGCCTTTTTCTTCAGCATCGATTTTTCCTTCTTTAACCATTTTTAATAAGGTTTTGTAGTGTAAATTTTCATCTATTACTTGTTTAAAAGTTAAAAAACCATACTGATTGAAAGAGTTCATCAGTTTCTCTCTTTTATCAACCATATCATTCTCCTTTATTGAAAACAAAATGCTAACACCTTCTATATATGTTAGCATTTTATTTCTTTAAAATCAATTCATTTAGTTTATTTATTTCAAAATCAATCCATACGTAAGACAGACCAGCTATTATTAAAGAAAAAATAAGATATAGACTGATAGGTTCCACACCAAACGTAGCCCCATACTTCAGGAAACTAAGAAAACGACTCCCAAAGAAGTCGTATTCATCGAAAATTGGATTAATAACTATCCTAAAAAATGCTTGCACTACAAGTCTTCTAGAGAATTTCTTCTTGGTTGCTAACTTGAATTTGAAATTTGGCGTTTCCTTCTTGATGTCCGCATCAAAAAGAGGGAACCTAGTTGGTTCCCTCACTCTGTTAGTTTTTACTTATTTTCCCTATAGGAAAGCTAGTATCTATTAAAAAATTCTTTTTTCTGTGAACTTCCCCATCTTTCAATAAATAGAATCCCCACTAACAAAAGGATAATCAGGCAAGGAAGTAAGACTAGCCCCATACCCCAATTCAGATTGACATTATCAATTTGCTTAGGTAATCTTCCAGACAAAATCTCCACTGAACGCAAGTAAGTAAAGGGAATCAGATGTGCAATCCTTTGAAGAGGCTGAATTGTTTGGATGCCAAACAATAGGCCAACAATCCCAATGAGTGAAAGAAAAAGGACAGGCATTTTTTGCTTGAAAAAGTAAGCAATCAAGTACACTACTTCCACAATGACGATAAAGGCTAAGAAAGCTAATAACAAGCCAGGAAATAACACATCTTGTATCTTTCCAATAGTTACCTCTTGATTCACTAAGCTATAAATCGGGTAGGGATAATCTAACTGTCCAAAACCACTTATCAGACTTCCAACTAGAAAAGAAAATCCACAGATTCCGATAAACAGCACAGTTACATATCCCACTCCAACTCCAAGAGAGGACATGGCAAATGTCACTTTTGAAAAAGGATATAACTGAGCTGTGTCCAGATGATTTTGATATCTTTCTGCAAAAAGTTGTGTTAGCATAAAAATAATAGCAACCATAAACAAGGTTGGGATGATAGCCTCTAAAATCCAGACAATCTGATCAATTCCGTGGGTCGGAAACTCCAAAGTATGTGCTTTTATGTTCAAGGGATACAGGGCTTGGTAAATCTTCCGTTCGCGGTCAACCCCCATTTTTAATTCAGAGTTAGAGGTCGGGTCATTTGATACAAATTCATAATTCTTCTCTTCATCTTGCCACTGCAAATAGTAGGCTTCTTTCCAGCGCCCTTCTTTTAACAAAGCCAGAATTTCTTTCTTTTGCGTCAAAAGATTTTTTTGCAATTCTAAATCATTTTTAGCAATCTGGTATTCCTCCGAGCTGGTGTCAGAAATTTGGGAGAGCTTCTCTTCATTTTCATTGATAGCTCTCTCGTTGGCTGTAATAGGACTTTCCAACCTGCTCTCCAAGCTGTGTGAGTTTGCAGTCTGACTATTTAAATAAAAGGTGACACCGAGTACAGATACAAATAAAGCTAAGATAATCCAGTTTAGGCGACTTTTGAAAACTTTTTTCAATAAAAATAGACTAACATCTTTCATAAACTAAACCTCTTCTATCTGTCCCTGATGAATGGTTACTATTCTATCGCAGACATTAACCAACTCTTCCTTATAGTGGGAACTCAAAAGAACCAGCTGTTCTTGTCTATTGATTTGTGCCAGTCTATCAAAAAATTTCTGTCGATAATACTCGTCTAAGCCATTTGTAATCTCATCCATGAGCCAGCATTTCGCTTGACTGAGGAAGTACATGGCAATCACCAAGCGTTGCTTCATACCTAAGGAATACTTGCGAATGGGAAGGCTGATATAATCAGACATTTCCCAGTAGGCGATTTCATCCCTCAAGTTCAGGTCTGACTTCCAGATGTTTTTGATAAGACGAAGGTAGTCCATCCCACTTAAGTTTCCATCCAGCCATTCAACGCTCTCATAATAAAATAAAGAAGGAGGAACTGCGATATGTCCACTACTAAGGAGAAGCAACTTGCTCATAGCTCGGAACAGTGTCGTCTTTCCCGATCCATTGATAGCAAGAACTCCATAAATCCTACCCTTTTTAAAGGTGAAATCCGCATCTTGCAAGATGACTTGTCGCGTTTTTAAGGTAACATGAGTAAGCCTTAACATATCCAGCCCTCCTTTTCATCACTCTTTAAGGATTAATAGCCTCCGCTGTAGAGGTTTAGTACCTCATAACGAGCATAGTTCCAGCCTCCGCCAACTTTATACTCAGAATAGCTGTAATAATGAGACCATTCCGGAATGTTCTTATATTTATATCCATGGAAATTCATACTAGAGTCATAGTAGGGATTATAATCATACCGATAACTTTTAAGAACGCTTTTTGCAGATACACTAGACTGAAAAAGACCAATAGATAACAAACTAGCTAATAAAACGACTATTGCTGATTTTTTCATGGTTTTCACCTCACTAATATATTTACTTTCGAAAGCGCTTTAATTATATCATTTTTTTATCTGTTATGCAATAGTTTTTTGGATTTATTTTAATAATATATAACACTCGTAACTTCTCAAAGTAACTCCCATTGTCTGTAGCAACTGTCCAAAAAAGAGGACGGATTGTGGGAAACTGGAAGTTAGTTTTAGAAGCTACCTAAATAAATCAGGTCACCTATTTTAAAAAAGCAGCAAACTATAAACTAGTAGGTTCCACACCAAATGTAGTCCCATACTTCCCCATAAGTCCGATTTGTAGCGTACAAGCCCTAAAAACATCCCAAGTGAAACATATAAACACCACGCTAGAATGGTTCCTGGATGATGAGCTAAGGCAAATAAAACACTTGTCAAAGCAACTCGAATATCTAATTTTCTGACCAAATTCCATAAAATTTCTCTATATAGAAATTCTTCAACCATACTCGCATTGATTAAGAACAATAAAAATGAAAAGCAAGGAACTTGATGTTGAAGTCCAATTAAGTTTGCTTGATTCGTGGTTCCTTGAGCATGGATTAGGCTAAAACATAGACTTATAATCAATAGGCTAGCTAATCCAATACCAAGCCATTTCATCCTAGTTTTCATATTGACCTTATGAGCTTGTTTGCGTTGGCCATACATCCATAAAAAAGAAATTAGCGACGCTCCATAGAGAATCTCTAGTATAGTTAACTCACCGATACAAAGAAATTTCAGTAAGTATAGAGATACCAATAGGACATTTACTTGTTGGAATATATAAACTGGAATTATTCTTTTCATAGTTACCTCCGAAATAAATCTTCATAATCTAAATCTAATACCTGCACAATCCTTTCTACCCATGGACTTTGAGGCATTCGTTGTTCCATCTTGTAGTGGCGTATCTTTTGATACAAACGGTTCAATTCACTTGGATAGTGAAACTCTCCCGCAAACATTTTTCTGGTTAACTCAATCCAGCTAATATTTCTTTCAGCCAAAATAATGGACAAGTTCTCCCAAAATCGTTCAGCCATATTGCTTCTCCTTTAGTTAGATAAATAATGTGTTTGTGCCATGTAAATCAATTGTTTCGTATCTCTTGGCAATAAAGCTCTAGCTTCCTCCAAATTTAGATTTGGATAAACTCTTTTATTCGAAACCGCAAGAGGAAGTCTGATGGTTAGTTCAGGATTTTTTAATATCATTTCAATGAAATCCGTTAATCTTAAATTGTCACGGTTCTTAAATCGTAATAAATTGGGAGATAAAAACTCAAAACAATCTGAAGAATAGCTCATCATCTCAATTAATTTATCCCTTGTCATTTCAGAAATCGAATGACAGGATACCTCAATGCCATAGTTTTGGAAGAATTCTAAAAGAAGTTGATTTCTTTGGCTATTTTTACTTAGATAGAGATCAATCATGGGAGACCTCCCAAAGATTCGGTTCCATTTGATATTCTGAGACGATTAAGGAATCTAATAAATTGGAGAAGTTAATTGATTTCTTGTCTTCATCATAAGCTTTTACAGTTACTTGGGTTGTAAGTATTCCCTCTTTTCCCTCGGCTCGATAGCCTTGCCCATATAAAACAAAAACAAGATTATGATTATCATCTATAAAGGCATCAGCTCCATTCTTTATATCCTGACTTTCAAGGAATTCCATAATGTTTTGAAGATAGGATTCATAAAATAGGGGGTAATTGTGTTTTTTATGGTAATCATCTAAAAATGTCACTTCAAACTCACATGGATAATTGGGCATCAAAAATATTTGTTCATCCAACTGCATCATTTCTGCATCATGTAATTCTGTTTCTAATTCATCACAATATAGTATTGACTCTTTATTTAACGCTTTCATCTTTTTCCTCTATTTCTTTTAATTTCTTTGCGATTGCGGCAATCACAGGAACGGTTACACTATTACCAGCTTGTTTATAGAGCTGACTATTACTAGAGACTTTTCTAGCAGCTTCAAAAGCCCAATCAGGAAATCCCTGCAGGCGGAAACACTCTTTAGGGGTGATTCGTCGTATTCTCAAACGGTAAAATTGTCCATCTATTAAGACACCGGCTACATGGTAAACTTGCTTATCTTCTCCTTCATAGCTAGCCACTACTACTCCCATTTGACCACTAGTTGTCAAAGTATTAGCTATACCTTTTCCAACTCTACCACGCCGATACTGAGAACTTGGTCTTTCTAAATTGATTGAATCGCCAATCTCTGCTTGAGCATATCCTTTTTTCGTTGCTTCCCGTACTTTTAGAAATTGGATTGGTTCTGGAATCAGTATTTTGGGGATTTTATCTCCACCTTGCATTGTAGTCAGTGTTGGAGATAAGCCCTCACTTCCATAGACGCGACCAGTTTCCTTAAAGCTAGTTGGTAAATCTCCAACAACGACAATACCATGGCGATCCTGAGTATTTAAAGTAAACATTGGCTCTTGATTATCCTTGAAACGTCTACCATTTTGTCTTTTTTCTAATCTGTCTGGTGTCATACAAGGAATCGCAACTTTAAATCCTTCTCCTTTTCCACGAACTAAGGTTGGCGCAAGACCTTCTGAATAATAGACTTTACCACTCATTCCACTTCTTGATGGATTCAAATTTCCTAGTGCTTTCAAAGTCTCAGAGTTAGTTGCTTGACCTTCTCGTCTGAAAGGAAATAAGAGTCTGGTACCTTTCTTTCTAGAATGTCCGATAATAAACACCCTCTCTCTGTTTTGGGGAACGCCAAAATCCTTACTGTTAAGCACCTGCCACTCAACATTAAACCCCAACTCATCAAGTGTGGTAAGGATTGTGGTGAACGTCCGTCCCTTATCGTGATTGAGTAGGCCTTTAACATTTTCAAGAAAAAGAAAACGTGGTTGGATTTGTTTGGTCGCTCGAGCAATTTCAAAGAACAAAGTTCCTCTAGTATCTTCAAATCCCAATCGTCTTCCTGCGATTGAAAATGCTTGACAAGGGAATCCCCCACAGATGACATCGACTTTCCCTCTAAGTTTTTTAAATTCGTCATCTGAAACATCTCGTATGTCATGAAATTCTATTTCTCCTTCCGTTTGAAAAATGGACTTATAAGATTCTCTAGCAAATTTATCAATCTCACAAAATCCAATACACTCGTGTCCGACACTTTCCATTCCTAGTCGAAAACCACCGATACCTGAAAATAAATCAATAAATTTCATTTCTTTATCACCCCTTTCTGACCGACTATCAATGTCCAAATAGTCACACCACTTGAAATGACAATGAGCATAACTAATATCCACTCGATTGGCGACATTTAACCACCTCCTTTTCTAACACGGTTATTCCAAACAGAGTACAAGCCGTTAAACACAAATTCAGCAAGTACTTCCGCACGTCTAACAAAGTGAACATTGTCAAGAGCATACTGATAGATTCTCTCAAAATCAGTCATAGCAATTTCACTGGCTGTTTCAGAAAAACCCTCTCGTCTAAATTGATCTTGTACCAATCCCCAAATATAATCTCGATCATATTTTGTGACCTTTTCTACTTTTCTTTTCAAAATATGTTGAGTATTCCTATCCTCCTCATCCTCAATAAATAATGAATCAGTCTCACTAACTTCAGTCTCACTAACTTCAGTCTCACTAGGGGCTGAATGTAAGACGGGGGCCGTTTCATTTTCAACCTGCCCTAGTCTTTTTTTAACACCAGGCCTGTCAGAATTAACTACTGGGGTAGAAGATAACTCCCCTAAATAAATCTTATTAGCTAGTCTTCCTTTCTCACTTGAAGACTGTTGGACTTCATCAATTAAGTCATATTCTTTAAGAATCTTTTTGATTGACAGTAATTTTGACTTCGAACAACCTAACAGTCTCATCAGTTTAGAATTAGAAAATACTAAATAAACCGCCCCTTCTTCATCTATCCAACCACGACTGAGAGATAATTCTAAACGATCTTTTAAAATAGAATAAGCCACCTTTACTTCTAGCTTCATATCCATATATTTCTCATCCTCAAAAAGAATTTTAGGTAATTTATAATACCGTTCTGAAGTTTGGTATTGATTTGCGGTAATTCGTTTCATAGCGCTCCTCCTAGTTCTTTGAGTATTAAATCTCCACTTGATTCCAATCGAACCAAGCCACTTTTTTCTAATTCAGCCATCAGAGAGATGGCTTCAACAATATCAATTCCCATTTCACGTACTAAAAATGAAATGACAATATAGCGTGATGATTGTAATTCTTTTGTCATTTTCCCTCCTGAAAATAAAAAAAGGAGAACAATATTCAATTGTTCTCCACGATAAATTTGTTAAAAAGAAAAACCCTGCCAAATTAATTTTTGGTAGGGTTTTTGGTAGGAAACTAAATTAATTTATCAGTTTCTAAAATGTGTTCACGATTCTAAAAGGCTGATACTATAGTATTCCGAATTCTAATTGGTATATGCCTCTTATTTAAGAGTAACTGAAGCTCCAGCTTCTTCCAATTTAGCTTTGATTTCTTCAGCTTCTGCAGTTGGAACGCCTTCTTTGATGACACCTGGTGCACCATCAACAAGTTCTTTAGCTTCTTTAAGTCCAAGACCAGTGATTTCACGTACAACTTTGATAACGCCAACTTTTTTGTCACCAGCAGCTGTCAATTCAACGTCAAATGAATCTTTAGCAGCACCAGCGTCAGCAGCACCAGCTGCAGCTACAGCTACAGGAGCAGCTGCAGTTACACCAAATTCTTCTTCGATAGCTTTTACAAGGTCGTTCAATTCAAGGATTGAAGCTTCTTTAATTTCAGCAATAATGTTTTCAATGTTCAATGCCATTGTTATTTCCTCCAAATAAGTTTTTATTTTTATAATAATGTTTTGTAGCTAGGCTACGCTGCGTAGCTTAAGATTAAGCTGCGTCTTCTTTGTTGTCTGCAACTGCTTTGACAGCAAGTGCAACGTTGCGCACTGGCGCTTGAAGTACAGAAAGGAGCATAGAAAGAAGTCCTTCGCGGTTTGGAAGAGTTGCAAGTGCAAGAATCTCTTCTTTTGATGCGACAGCGCCTTCGATAGCACCACCTTTGATTTCAAGTGCTTCTGCATTTTTAGCAAAATCGTTCAAGATTTTCGCTGGTGCGATAACATCTTCGTTAGAAAATGCTACTGCAGATGGTCCAACAAATACTGATGCAAGATCTTCAAGACCAGCTTTTTCAGCTGCACGACGCAAGATTGAGTTTTTAATAACTTTATACTCAACTTCGCTTCCACGAAGCTCACGACGAAGAACTGTATCTTGCTCAACTGTCAAACCACGAGCGTCTACAACGACGATAGATGCAGCAGCTTTCATTTTTTCAGCTACTACGTCAACTAGTTCCGCTTTTTTAGCAATAATTGCTTCACTCATTAGTGTGTTCACCTCCGTAATTATTTTGCTTGGGGAATTTTTCCAAAAGAAAAACGCGCCCAAACCTAGACACGAAAGTACAATACGCTTCTTTTTACATGATACGTTTTGTCCTCGGTAGGATCTTTATGAGTCGAGCTCCCCTACTGTCTTAGGCAGTTTTTTCAAACCGTATATAAGTATAGCATAGACAAAAAAAGAATGCAAGATTTTTGCAAACTTTTTTTGAAATTTTTTTAAATCTCTACCGTCAAAACTTTGCCTTGCTTGACAACTTGTTCTCCTGCAATATAGACATCGTCAACATCACTGGATTTTACTGCGTATACGAGGTGAGAGAGCATATTTTCCTGAGGTTGAAGATGGATTTTTCTCTGTGGTTGAATCACGAGAAAATCTGCCTGCTTGCCGACTTCTAGGCTTCCTATCTGCTTTTCCATTCCAAGAACCTTGGCACCTTCTATCGTCAGAGCTTTGAGGGCTGTCTCGATGGGAAATTGACTGGCATCTCCACTTTTCATCTTCTGAAGAAGAGCTGCAGTCCGTCCTTCCTCAAACATATCAAGGTTGTTGTTGGAAGCAACCGAATCTGTCGCAATACCTACTGCCACTCCTGCTTTTTGAAGTTGGATGATTGGAGCAATTCCTGAGGCCAGCTTGAGATTGCTGATAGGGTTGTGGGCAATAGCCACTTGAGAGGATGCCAAGCGCTTAATTTCTCGCTCGTTTAATTCGACCCCATGAGCAAAAACGGACGGATGGTCTAAGTAACCCAATTCTTCTAGAAAGGCGAGGGGACGTTTGCCGTAGCGTTTGAGGATTATTTCTGACTCCTCCTTGGTCTCCGCTACATGGATATGGAGAGGAATATTTAGCTCTTTTGCCATTTCTAAACTCGCATTCAGCAAGTCTTGATTACAACTGTATGGAGAGTGTGGAGCTACCATAACCTTGAAATTTGGATTTTCATATCCTAAGATTTCCTCTATGATGGCACGTGTTCTGCTTATAGTCTCAGCAGTTGATTCTGCTTCTGAAGAAAAGAGGGTCGGCGAGAAATAACAACGCATCTTAGAATATATCACTGCCTGATAAATTTGCTGGATATCCACACCATTGGGATTATACATATCGTTGAAGGTTGTTGTTCCTGACTGGAGCATCTCTGTCAGAGCTTCTTTGACCGCCTTGGTAGTCATGTCGGGAGTAAATCCTTCTTCTGCTGGCCAGATATAGTCATTGAGCCATTCATGGAGATTGCTATCATCTCGGATCCCTCTCAAGCCTGTCATAGCAGAATGGGTATGGCAATTGACCAAACCAGGCATGATCCAAGCTCCTTGATAGTCTATAATCTGCTCAGCTTGCTCTAAAATCTCTTGCTTCTCTTGACCGACATAGACAATTTGAGAATCCTTAACGGCTAAGATACCATCCAAATAAACATGGAAATCTTGGTCACAAGTCACGATATTTACATGCTGATAGACTTTCATTGTTTTCTCCTTCTAAGACCTTGATTTTTTCTAGCTATTGTAACAAAAAAGTCACCCGAAGGCAACTTTTAGTGTCATTAAGAATTTAAATGGGTAGGAATGACTTATTCAGAGCTAAAGGCCGCAGCTTTTTGCATTTGGTAATACTTGCCCTTTCTAGCCATGAGCTCCTGATGATTGCCATGCTCCACAATGTCACCATCTACCAAGACAAGAATCAAATCCGCATCCTGAATGGTTGACAAACGGTGAGCAATGATAAAGCTTGTGCGATCCTTCATGAGTTTGGCAAAGGCATCCTGAACTAGCACTTCTGTCCGTGTATCGATGGAGGAAGTCGCCTCGTCTAAGATAAGAATCTTAGGGATAGCTATAAAGACTCGGGCGATGGTCAAGAGTTGGGTTTGACCAACAGAGAGAGATTCACCTGCATTTTCCAACTTAGTATCGTATCCCTGTGGCAACTGTTGGATGAAAAAGTCTGCGTTGGCTGCTTTGGCAGCAGCAATCACTTGCTCCCGACTGGCTTCAGGATTGCCAAATGCAATATTGTCATGAATAGTTCCTTGCTTGAGCCAGGTTTCTTGGAGCACCATTCCAAACTGCTGTCTCAATGATGCTCGGGTATAATCATAAATGGATTGCTCATCTAGCAAGATATCTCCAGAGTTAATGGGGTAAAATCGCATGAGGAGATTGATAAGAGTTGATTTCCCAGCACCTGTCGGACCAACGATGGCTACCTTGCTACCAGCTGGGATATCGATAGACAAATCCTTAATCAAGATCCTTTCAGGATTGTATCCAAAAGAAACATGCTTAAAGGAAATGGCTCCCTTAACTTGGTCACTGGTCAAGACTTCCTTACCTGTTTCAGCCACCTCTGGACTTTCTAAGACAGCATAGACGCGCTCTGCGCAAGCGAGAGCACTTTGCAACTCAGCTAGCACTGAAGAAATATCGTTAAAGGGCTTGGTATACTGCTGAACATAGTTCAAAAAAGTTACTAAACGCCCAATGGTCAAGGTTGAACCCATCATGATACGATAAGCTCCTACTCCAGCTAGAAGAGCATAAATGAGCGCATTGACAAAGCGAGTCGAAGGATTAACCGTTGAGGAATAAAAGATAGCTGACTGAGAATAGCCTGCGTAGTTGGCATTCGCCTCGTGCAGTCTTTGGATAAACTCTGTCTGAGCATTAAAGGACTGGATAATAGTCTGCTGGCTAAGCGATTCTTCAATCAACTGAGTCTGAATTCCCCTCGTCTCTGTTTGCTTCTGAAAGAGATGATAGGACCGTTTGGCAATAAAGCGTGAAATCACCATAGATAATGGCGTCAACAGCAAGACCAAGAGGGTCATGAGGAGATGAATTTGGAGCATGGCTAGAATACTAACCAAAATCATCAAGACACCAATGAAAAATTGATTAAAAATCATGGTTAAGCCGGCTGCCAGCTGTTCTATGTCTGTGGTTACACGACTGACCATCTCTCCACTGCCTTGTCGATCCACAAAAGCAATCGGTAAACGATGAAGTTTATGAATGATTCGCTCTCGCAAGTCTTTGGTATAAGAGAAGATTAGACGATTATAAAGGAGAGGATTGGCCCATTGTACCAGTGTATTTCCTATGACCACCAAGAGCATCTGGAGAAAAATCTGCCAAAAAACTGGTGAAGAACCAGCCACTAGGACTTGGTCGATGACCTGTCCAATCAGAATAGGTAAGTAAATTGATAAGCCAACTTGGGCAATAGTTCCTAGAAAGGCAAGGAAAAGGAGGAAGGGATGGCTTGCTAAATCCTTAGCCAAACGTTTGAGCGTCTGGTTTGCGGTTTGTCGTCTCATGTTAGTCCTCCTTTCCATGTTGGGATGCATTGATTTCGCGATAGACTTGGCTAGTCTTCATCAAGTCATCGTGCTTGCCAACAGCTAGGAGCTCCCCTTTTTCCAAGAGGAGAATCTGGTCAGCCATCTGTAGTGTCGAAGTCCGTTGAGAAATCAAGATTAAGCTCGTATTTGGCAGATTTTCTCTAATAGATTTCAAGAGCTTGGACTCGGTAATGGTGTCGAGGGCCGAGGTAGCATCATCTAGGATGAGAAATGGAGCTTGGCGCAAGACTGCTCGAGCGATAGAGAGCCGTTGTTTTTGTCCACCTGAGAAATTTCGCCCTCCTGCCTCAACTACAGAATCCAAGAGTCCTTCCTTTTCACTGACAAAATCCTTTGCTTGCGCCATTTCCAAGGCCTGCCAGAGTTCTTGATCAGTTACTTCTTGATGCAAACCTAGAGTCAAGTTGGAACGAATGGTTCCCTTAAAGAGTTCGACTTTTTGGGGCACATAGGCAATCCAAGACCGCCACTCCTCCAAATTAAGAGGACTACGGCCATCTCGATAAAGGTCAATACTCCCCTTATCTACTGGATAAAGTCCAAGTAAGACTTGCACCAAGCTTGATTTACCAGAACCTGTTCCCCCAATGATACCAAGGATTTGCCCTTGCTTCATATCAAAGGAAATGTCTCTAAGAGAAGGCTGGGCCGCATCAGGATAGGTAAACGTCAATTCTTGAACTTGTAAAACCTGACTACTGGTAGCTTGCTTTTGTTCTAACTCTGAATGGATGTCTTCTGGAGCTTGAGCAAAGACTTCCTCGATTCGCTTAGCTGAGATATAGGACTGGTTGAGAGAATTAATCAGCATGGCTAGCTTGACCAATTCCACCAAGATCTGCAAGAGGTAGTTGATAAGGGCGATAAGAGCACCCTGGCTGAGTAAACCTCCTTGAATTGAAATATAACCCTGCCAGATGATAACGAGGAGAGTTCCATTGACAATCAGATAGGTCAGAGGTGTTAATAAACTAGACCAGAAACCTGTCTTTTCTTGTAAACTAGCATAAACTTGATTTAGGGTTTGAAAAATCTGTAACTCTCGTTTTTCTTGCCCAAAGGCACGAATAACCCGCATCCCTTGCAATTGCTGACGTGTTTCCTGAACCAGCTGATCCGTTTTCTTTCTGAGACTGCTGTAGAGAGGAGTGACTAGTCGAGAGAGCCCGACAAT
Organism: uncultured Streptococcus sp.; assembly: GCA_963552835.1. Classification (GTDB taxonomy): domain Bacteria; phylum Bacillota; class Bacilli; order Lactobacillales; family Streptococcaceae; genus Streptococcus. Next base: position 13,995 of record CAUVMH010000010.1, read on the forward strand.
GACAATCGTCAAAATAACAACCATAACCAAGAACCAGAAAGTCAGCTCAGCTGAGATGCGATAGGCCATAAAGATTGCACCAAAAACGATAATAGGCGCTCGCAAAAAGAGGCGCAGGAATTGATTGATACCAGTCTGTATCTGGTAGGTATCAGAAGTCAAGCGGGTCACCAAGCTAGAAGTTGTCAAACGGTCTCTGCTGTCCTTAGATAAAGAAAGAATATGACGATAGAGGTCGTTTGTCAATTCCTTGGCAAAACCTACCGCTGCCTTGGCTGAATAGAATTGAGCAATCAAGGCTACTAAAACGCCAATCACTGCAAAGATAAGGAGTAGGCCAATCTGAATCCAGAGGTGCCCTTGATCTGCCTGAGGTAAAGATTGGTCAACAATCCCAGCAATCACCATGGGAACCAAGAGCTCAAAAACAGCTTCAAGTAACTTGAATAAGGGAGCTAAAATGGCTTCTTTGATATAGGGTTTGAAGTAAGATAGTAAGTGTTTCATAGATCCCTTCTATTCTTATGCTGGAAATGAAGAAAGTGGGAAGCCCTACCCTCTCAGTTTTATTTGTTTAAGTAAGGTAATAGATAGCCATATCCTGCTTTTTCCATCTCATCCTTGGCTACAAAGCGCAAGGATGCAGAATTAATACAGTAACGCAGGCCACCTAATTCCTGAGGACCATCTGTGAAAACATGACCCAAGTGAGCATTTCCTGACCGAGAACGAACTTCGATTCGCTCCATTCCATGGCTCATGTCCTTGTAATAATGAATCAATTCCTTGGAAATTGGACGACTAAAGCTTGGCCAACCACAACCTGAAGCAAACTTATCCTTGGCGAAAAAGAGTGGCTCGCCAGTCGTGATGTCTACATAAATCCCTTCTTCAAAGGTTTGGTCATAAGCATTACTAAATGGAGCCTCTGTGGCAGCTTCTTGGGTGACACGGTAGGACTCTTCCGACAAACTTTGCCTTAACACTTCTTGACTAGGCTTTTCATAATTTGAGGCGTCAATCAATGGCTTCTCAGCATCGGTCACATCGATATGACAGTAACCCGAAGGATTTTTCTTGAGATAGTCTTGGTGGTAGTCTTCCGCCAGAATATAGTGGCGAAGTTTCTCCACTTCTACTGCAATCTTTCGACCCAATATACGCTCCTGCTCCCGCACCACTGTATAGATAGCTGGTAAGTCTGCTTCATCTTGGTAATAAATCCCAGTTCGATATTGGCGACCACGGTCATTCCCTTGTTGATTAATCGATAAGGGATCAATAACACGGAAATAATAGAGCAAAATCTCTCTGAGTGACACTACTTTCTCATCATAAATCACTTGAACAGTCTCTGCATGGTCTGTTTCCTTGAGTAGCTGGTAATTGGTCGTTTCGAATTGCCCATTAGCGTAGCCGACACTGGTTGCTAATACGCCTGAAATTCGTGAAAAATACTCCTCTAGGCCCCAAAAACAACCACCTGCTAGATAAATTTCTGCCATCTTCGTTTCTCCTATATCAAGTTTTTAACTAGACTTCTTTTCAAAAAAAGGACAGGAAGCCCTCTAATCAAGAGTTTCCCCATCCTATCTTCTATTCTTTACTTTGTTTCGACACGGACACCTTGGGTATCAACTTTCAAATCATGAAGTTTACCTTTGAAAGATTGCTTTTGCAATTCTGCCTTAATCTTGGGCATCTTGTCATGAGAAGCCAAGACCATAACTGTTGGCCCGGCACCAGAAAGATAGGTTGCATAGGCATCATTCTCTTTGGCTACTTGCTTAATCGTCGCAAATTCACGGACCAGACTTTGACGATAACGCTCGTGGAAGAGGTCCCCCTCGATTGCTTGTCCAGCTGTCACCATATCTCCTGCTAACAAGGCTGCAACCGCCACATTGGCGATAGAACTAGCTGCAACAGCTTCCTTGTAGGACAATTTCTTAGGCAAGACACCGCGGCTGTCACGAGTACGCAATTCATAGTTAGGAATATAAGCTAAAAAATCACATTCTGGGAAGTCAGCCACGATAGCAGAGACTTGCCCTTCAACGGAACTTGCAATAACGAGTTTACCATAAATGGCTGGAGCCACATTGTCAGGATGTCCTTCAATCTTGGTCGCCAGCTGCAATTTGTCATGGTCAGATAAGTTGAGCTTGCCCAGTTGATTAGCTAGTTCAATTCCAGCAACAATAACAGAGCTTGAAGAACCCAAACCACGCGCTAGGGGAACATCACTGGTCATTTTCAAGCGTCTCGGTTGTAAGTCTGGCGCAATTTGCAAGGCAATTTTAAGCAAAAGATTGCGCTCATCATGGGGAATCCATTTGCCAATCTGGTGTTCAATCAACCACTCATCTCGTTCTTCACAGACCTCAATTTGAAGATACTTAGTAACAGCTACACCGATCGAGTCAAAACCTGGCCCGATATTGGCACTGGTTGCAGGTACAATAATCTTCATCCTATTCTCCTAACACCTTGAAGGTATTCAAGAGGTCAAATTCTGAAGCTTTGGCCAACTCAGCTGAAACATTCTCAAGTTGTGCTTTATTAATCTTATGTGTGATAATCACTACACGCGCCTTATCACCCTCTTTTCCATCTTGGAGGATTTGCTTGAAGGAAATATCTTGAGCATTAAAGATTTCAGCCAGTTTCAAGACCTGACCTTTTGAGTCTGGTGTCAAGATTGAGAAATAGTAGTTTGCTTTAACATCTTCTGGATTTGCCAAAACCGAGTCACGGCTATATTCGTTGAAGTCTTTGCCAATGGTGCCATCATTCAAGCGACGAACGATACGGACAATGTCCGCTACAACACTTGTTGCAGTTGGTTTTTGACCCGCACCTGGTCCGTAGTACATAGATTCACCGATGCCAATAGATTCTACAAAAACAGCGTTCATTACCCCATTCACACTGGCAAGTGGATGTGCTTTAGGAAGGAAGGTTGGAGTTACTTCCGCAGCAATACCTGAAGGAGTTTCTTCGATAGAACCAACCAATTTCACAACATAACCAAGCTCTTGAGCCACAGCTACATCTTCTGGTGTGATGTTGCGGATCCCCTTGTGGGCTACATCGTCAAAGGCAACCTTCATCCCAAAGGCAAATTGGCTCAAAATAACCATCTTGTAGGCTGCATCAATCCCATCAACATCATTTGTAGGATCACTTTCTGCAAATCCTAGTCTTTGTGCTTCAGCCAAAGCATCATCGTAAGACCAGCCTTCTTCGACCATTTTGGTCATCATAAAGTTAGAAGTTCCGTTAACCACACCAAGGACACGAGTGATTTTGTCAGAAGCCAGCGAATTTGCCAAGGTACGAAGAATTGGAATCCCACCAGCAACTGCAGCCTCATAGTAGAGTGCCACATTGTGCTCCTTAGCGATTTCTAGCAATTCTGCACCATGGACAGCCAAAAGGTCCTTGTTAGCAGTAACAACATGTTTCCCAGCTTCTAAGGCATGAGTGATAAAGGTCTTAGCTGGCTCGATACGCCCCATCAATTCCACTACGATAGTAATATCCTTGTCTGATAAAATATCGTCTACATTGGTTACAAAGTTAAAGTCATTTCCTGCTGCAAGCAAGCGGTTCTTTTCATCTTCATCCTTGACCAATACCTTGGCCACTTCAATCTCCGAATGAGCTGACTGAACGATTTTTTCTCCATTTTCCTTTAGGAGGAATGGCACACCACTTGCAACGGTACCAAATCCAAGTAAAGCAATTTTAACTGTCATGTTTATCTCCTAGAAATTTTCTGATATAGCCATTATAACAGAATTTTGTGAAAATTCCTAATATAGTAAATCACTATTTCAGTCTAGAAAAGAAAAAACGAATCATCTGATTCGCCTTTTCTGATAAGTAAAAATTGATTTCTAAAAACTATGAATGAATTTTTTGAAGACCGAGAACTGCATCGTGATTGATCAAGATTTGCCCATACTCTTGCAAGACTGAACGACTGATATCACTGTCGTCTGCAAATTCACGCATACGGGCTAACAGCCAGGCTGGATATGGACTAGGATGGTTTTCCACATCAACTAAGATTGTCAAATAGTAGTGTCCATTCATCTTATAGAGTTCAGATGTTTCCATCTGGTAGTTAACCGTCTTTGCAAAAGCAACTAGGTCAGCAAGATTTGCGAAACGCAGGATATAGTAGATATAAGGTTCTTTCTTACTTTCAGTTTCCTTTTCTGTTTGCTCTTGCTCTTCTTCCTTTGCTTCGACCTGCTCTAAAGATTGGATAGCCTCAATATCATCCTTGGTCTTATCTGCAATGCTCTTTTCCAAGGTTTTGAGAAATTCATCCGGCGACATTTGGGCTAATTCTTCCATGTCAGGTAGGTCCGCTAAATCTTCAAAATCTAGATTTTGGTCAATCTTAGACTTGGTCACAAAGACATCGACCTTATCTGGTTTTGGCGTCACACGGAAACTCAGCATGCCACTATCCAAGAAATTGTCTGGCATTTCCAGTTCATCTAAAATAGCATAGAAAAACTCTTCAGTTTTTTCCTGAGGAACGAGAAAGTCTGCAATCTCCATTCCCCGATCCATCAAATCATCTAAAGTCATCGTGATTTTTAGTGTTGTATCACTAATTTGTTTCATCTTCATATCTAGTAACCTCATACTTTCAGTCTATCTATTATACTAGATTTTTACAATTTTATCAAAAGAATGAAGCGAGAATGTGATATAATACTAGATATGATTTTAGATTTAAGAAAGAAAGTTCAATGAAAAATATAAAAGTAAATGCCTTGGCCAGCTTGCTGGTCAATATTCTCAATATCGTTTTTCCACTGATAACCAACCCTTATCTGACGCGGATTCTCAGCAAATCCAATTACGGTTATTTCAATACGGCCAATACCTGGGCTAGCTTTGTTATTCCACTAGCTGCCTTTGGGATATACAACTACGGGATTCGAGCTATCAGTAAGGTCAAGGATGACAAGAATAAAATCAACTACGTCTTTTCTAAGTTGTTTTATATCTCGATTTTTACCTCTCTCCTGACCACTGGTATCTACTTCCTCATTATCTTCTTTGACACCAGCATTGAGAATCTGAAAGTCCTCTACTACATCCTAGGGGCCCAAGCACTCTTCCAATTTCTCAATATCGAATGGATGAACGAGGCTTATGAAAACTATGCCTTCATCCTCTACAAAACGTTAATTATTCGAATTACCATGCTAGTCGCTATCTTCGCCTTCGTTAAAACGGCAGATGATATCGTTCCTTATGCTATCGTTATGACAGCGACCACTATCCTCAACTACCTGCTCAGTTTTCTTTGGATTAAGAGAGAAGTTTCTTTTGTTAAAATTGGATTCGTCGAATTAGCTAAAGCTTCTAAACCACTCTTTACTATGCTTCTCTTAGCAAACGCAAATATGCTTTACACCTTGCTAGATAGAATGTTTATCACTAAGGGACCGGATGAAAACTACATTTCTTATTATACAATTGCCTATAGTATCGTCATGTTGATTGCCAGTGTCTTGAGTGGAGCTATCAACGTCAGTATTCCACGCCTCGGCTACTATCTCGGTAAAAAAGATTACAAGTCCTATAATTATCTCGTGAATCAAGCGGCATCCTTATTCTATTTCCTTATGGTTCCAACTAGTATCGGGATTATGATATTAGGACGGTACGCAACTGTTATTTATTCTTCTGAAAAATATCTTGAAGCGGGTATCGTAACTAGCGTCTTCGCTTTTCGTACCATCATTTGGGCTATTGAATTGATTCTTGGTAAACAGATTATCTTTATCAATGACCATGAAAATCGTTTAACTGCCTTCTACTTCCTCGGTGGTGGCGCTAATATTCTATTAAATAGTATCTTGTATTTCAATAATATTTTTGCACCTGAGTATTACATCGCTACGACCATTATCGCAGAAACTATCGTCGTTTTACTTGAAATTCATTTTATCAAGAAACATCAACTGATTAGTTTAAAAGAAATTTTTATAACCTTAACACGTTATAGCTTCATATCCCTTGGTTTTATCCCAATCTTCTATATTTTCAAGATGATTTTCCAAATCAATTCCTACACAGTAAACTTCAATATGATTCTCATGGTTCTTTCTACCGTAGCAACTTGTGGTATCTATTATCTCTTGGCCCTCTTTATCGCCAAAGACAAAACACTCCACTATGCACTGAACCTTGTACTTGCTAAATTAAAACGAAATTAAAAAATCCCCTACTGATAAATTAGTTGCCAGTAGGGGATTTCTTCTTTATTCTTTTTCCTTCTTTCCAGAAGCCTTGGCTTCTAGGTTTGAATCTTGTTTAGGTTGTTCAACAATAGAGGAATTAGCTTCTTGTTTCTGTTCTGGCTTAACTGCCTCGCTATTTACAGCAGCAACAGCCTGTTTCCAGATACCTTCTTCGTTTACTTTATAACCATCAGGTGTTGTTGCGTTCTTCAACAAAGAACCATCAGCTTGGAAATAGTACCAATTACCATCAAGCTGTTTCCAACCCGTTTGCATAGCTCCTGATTCATCAAAGTAATAATGATCACCATTTACTTTATGAAGACCAACCAACATGATACCATCTTCAGGATTTAGATAATACCAAACGCCTTTGTCTTTTATCCAACCAGTTTTCATGGCACCGTTTGATTCAAAGTAACGGTAATGATTATCAGACCATTTCCAGCCTGTTTGCATGGATCCAGATCTGCTAAAGTAATATTGCTTACCATCTACTTGATGAAGGCCGACCAGCATAATGCCTTCTTTTCCTTCAAGATAGTACCAAGCATCACCATCTTTCAACCAACCAGTTTGGACTGCACCAGACGTAGCGTAATAATGCCAAGAATCATTTGACCACTGCCATCCAACTTGCATAGTACCTGCAGAGCTGAAGAAATAGTTCTTACCGTCAATTTCTTTAGAGCCTACAGCCATGATGCCTGTTTCTGGATCCAAATAATACCATGTTTCATTATCTTTCAACCAACCAGTTTTCATAACTCCAGAACTTGCGAAATAGTTCCAGTGACCATCAACAAAGGCCCAGCCTGTTTGCATGGCACCACTGGCATTCAAATAGTAACGGACACCATTGATATCTTGGTTTCCAGTTAACATGATGCCATCTTTATCCAAATAATACCATGTTTCCTGATCCTTGACCCAACCAGTTTTCATAGCTCCAGAACTTGCAAAATAGTTCCAGTGACCATCAACAAAGGCCCAGCCTGTTTGCATGGCACCACTAGCATTCAAATAGTAACGAACACCATTGATATCTTGTCTGCCAGTTAACATGATGCCATCTTTATCCAGATAATACCATGTTTCCTGATCCTTGACCCAGCCAGTTTTCATAGCTCCAGAACTTGCAAAATAATTCCAGTGACCATCAACAAAGGTCCAGCCAGTTTGCATGACACCTTCTTGATTAAAGTAGTACGTGCTTCCATTAATATTCTTTTTACCGACAGTCTTTAGCCCATCCTCATCATAGAAATACCAATCTGAATCAATCTTTTGCCAAGTTGAAGGCTTACCTGCTGCTTGGAGTGCACCACTTTCGCTAAAGAACATCTTCTTGCCATTATAGACTTGATGTCCTGTTAGCATCTTCCCATCTGCCGCAAAGAGATACTTTTTCCCTCCAATTTCAGAGAGCTCGCTAAATCGTCTAGCACCATTTGATTGGATATAATACCAAGAGTCATCTAGTTTGAACCAACCACCAGTTTGCATTTTACCATTTTGGTTCAGATAGTAATCATTCCCTTTGGCATTTTCTCCCCAGTCGTCGTTAAGATGAAGCCAGCGACCTGCTTGCATTTGTCCTTTTCCGTTAAAGAAATAAGTGGCTCCGCCAATCTCTCTCCAGCCGATAGCCATTTCTCCGTCAGTCAAACGATATTTCCAATAACCATCTTCTTGATACCATTTTTCGTCAACTACAGGGATATCAGGGAAGGTATTTGAAACATTAGCAAATCCTTTATCGCTAATATCAAAAACGGTAGCATCTTGAGTTTGGCTAGCAGCATGAAGAACCTGAATATTTTTCTTCTGAAGGTATTCTCTGGTTGAAGCAACATTAATATCTCCACCAGTTGTCTGAATAACCATTTTTGGTGATAAGTTTTCAAGGAAATTAATCGTATTTGAAATTGTCGCATCATAATGATGGTTCCATTTCATCATATCAACCTTGCCGATAACTGGACCTAACTTATCTTCTGCTCCCTCGGCATTATCCAAATCTCCACCAAGATAGATTCTCTTTCCTGCCACAGTCACCACTGAAACAATGGAGTTGGAGTTATCATCTCGAACTCTTTTCAGATTCCCATCAGCATCATATTCATTCTTATAGTTATAGAGTTGGATATCCATATCACCTAATTTAAAGTGACTATCCTCATCTGTAATATTCTGAATAAGAGTAACCCCTCGTTTTTGAGCCGCTCTCAAAGCATTATCATAATTAAAAAGATTATCCCAAAGTCCCCAGTGTGAGGTGATCCGATCATCTGAATATTTTTTCAGATAAAACTTATCAACTTGATAACGATTAAGTATCTCATCTGCTCCGCCGATATGATCACTATGGACATGAGTTCCTAGAATAAAATCTAATTTTTTTACACCTATTTGATCCAGGTGGCGAATCAAGCGATCTTCCAATACTTGATTATTTCTCATGGAAATTCCCCAGCGGCTTGGATAGCGTGGGTCACTCCCATCAGGGAAATCATAGTCTTCTCCCATATCAATCAAAGCATAATGACCATTACTTTCCAGAAGGATAGCATCACTTCCAGATTTTGCTTTAGTATTTATGAAATGGATACGATTGCCCGAACCTGCAGAGATAGTATCTGCATCTACTCCTTGCGATAACTGAATCAGTAATAGAAAGAATGCGAGAACACTATATCTAACTGATTTTAATAACCATTTATTTTTCACCTTGAACACTCCTTTATCTTAAACAATAAGCAACTTTTACTAATCTAATCAATCCAGTAGTTTTTATCCCCTCCTGGAACTTGTTGCTCAATAGGGGGTGGAGTCATATAGTTTTCTCCAAATTCGTAGACAAGTATTTCATGGTATTTTCTCGGAACCTTGACCACAATGTTTTCATAAGGCATATCAATCAAATCATAGAGCCATTCTTTTTTTATACCATTTGGATAATGAGGGTCATAGATAGTACAAGTAAGATCTGTTGCTTGATCTACACTATACTTCAAAGCAAGACTCTCTAATTTTTGATTCCATAGCTGTGGAGAAGTTAAGCGGAAAATAGCTGATCCCATATAACGAGGGAGGTTTTTAAGTCCACCATTCTCAGACTTGATCCCTTTAAAATTCAAAGAAGAAAGGCGAACGAAATATTTGTAGAGTTTCATTTTCTTACGGTCACTTTCCTGTGTTACGACACCATCATATGGAAAAATGTCAACACAAGTTCCCAATACGACCGTTGGGTCTACGAGGTTAGCATCTCGACGTGTCCTTACATCATAGACTCTCATATAACTGTATGGATATCCCTTTGTTTCTCTGAATGAAATCAATTTATAGTAGGGATGATTTTCATTTTGTAAAACCTTATACAGTTTTTCAAATTCATCACGCGCTAAGGAAATATCTGTATCATCATCCCAAGGGATGAATCCTTTATGGCGTACTGCTCCTAGTAAAGTTCCAAAATCAATAAAGTATTTGATTTGATGTTGTTCACAAAGCTCATGTAGATACTTTAAAATATCCAATTCTACTTGCTTGATTTCTTCAAGAGTTAAAGTTCTTTCAGACATAGGTTCTATTCTCCTAAATTTGACTATATTTTTAAACGTTTCTTAATCCCAATCCCGTCATTTAGACCTTTTAATAATCTTCCACAATTTAAAATCATGATGAGATACTCTTTGTTCAACCGGTGGCAATTGCATATAGTCTCCGTAGTCTGAGGTCAAAATTTCATGATAATTTTTCGGAATGGTAAATTCCTTACCTTCAAATGTTCCAGTAGTAGCTTGTTCCAGCCATTCACGTCTCCACACTGGTTTGTTCATATCTTTGTAGATAAGATAATCCACTTGCTCATAATCTGAGACTTTACGGGATTTTGCAAGCTCTTCAATCTGGGCAACGTATTTGTTCGTATTGGTGAAATAGAAAATAATAACTGACACATAGCGTAGCAATGAATTCAGTACACTTTTCGTATTGGTAATGCCTTTAAAGGTGTAGCAACTCAATTGACGTTTCTTTATCAGTTTCGTCATCTTGTTTTTAAATTCTACGTCATCCTCGTAGCCATCTACAGGAAAAATATCTACATATATTCCCATATTTGAATCGATGCGAACATCTTCTTCCAACAAGTAGGTATGGTTATCCTGCACTTTCATGAAGGGATAGACATAGTTCAGATTATTTTTATAAGACATGACCTCGTAACGTTCATCAGGGTTAGCGATAAGGTAGTCTTGTAACTTTTCATAATCTTCTCGTAACATGCAGATATCCATGTCATCATCCCAAGGGATAAATCCTTGATGGCGAACAGCACCAATTAGACTTCCATATGCTAAGAAATACTTGACACCAATTTTCTGACAAACTTCATGAATATACTCCATGATTCCAAGTTCCATCTGTTGAATTTCACTGACATCTGTTACTTCTTGATACCGAATTCCTTCATCCTGTTTGCAGACTACAAGTCCATAGCCAATCGCTAGCCAGAAGATGATATTAATAAAGTTGGTTGAATACATAATCTGACTTTCAAATAATTGACCAAGCAAGATACCGAAGAAAAGAATCATGATTAGTTTATCAGTATTTTTCTTGGAAACAATCAAATAAGTTAAAAAGCGCTTGATGACATAAACCAGTATAAGAAGGAAGAATGCTAAGCCTAGAACTCCCGAACTGACAAATATGGTCACAAAAATGTTATGGAAGTTCCCACCGATAAGAGAGTTTTGAATCTCAAATTTACTGAAATATTCTGTGTAGTAATCTGGAACATTTCGTACACCATAACCAAAAATTGGTTTCGTACTTCCCATCTTGATGGCATTTTTCCAGATATAGGTTCTACCACTTGGTGTTGTTTCAATCAGATGGAGCTCACCGTTCTTCTTAGTGACAGACGAATCTGTTTCAGCATAGGATTGTCCTTTGTTTAAGTCAAAAACAGTCGCAGTTTCAGATGAAATGTAGATTGAAGTTACATAGCTTAATCCTATATTAGTTGCAGTAATCAGCAAACCAGCAACAATAAAAGTGAGGAATCGTTTAACGATACTTCCTCTAGTAGCAAAGAAACTATAGAGTCCAATCATGAGAAGTAAAGAAAGTAAGGCTCCTCGACTTTGCATCGTAGCGAAGTAAACTAATTGAATCACATTGTTCAGTTTAAGATAAACAGAATATTTACTTCCTTTATGGATCAAATACATAGCCAAAATAATGCTAATGTATGAAAATATCGCACTAGCATTAGGATTAACAATTCCCCACAGACGTCCATTCATGACACCATAGTAATAAGATTGTTCGCCAATCTTAAATAGGATAAGGACTCTACTTACCAATAAACCAAACGCAAAAATTGCTGAAGAAAAAGATACAATTTGAACCGTATAGGCAATCCAGTCAAATAATTTTTTAAGTTGCCCTGATTGTAACATGGTAAATAATAAAACATAGGTTACCATGAAGAGAATTTCAATCACATTTCCAATCAAATGTCCAGAGCGATTGAAAATAGCAGATAGCAGATGACTTCCAGCTAAGAGTCCAAATAAGGATAGAAATTTACGATCTACTGTGATTTCTTTCCACTTAAACAATAAAGTATAGCAAATATAAAGCACTACAATCGCTGACAATCCCTTATAGAGGGGATTTGCTATCTTATAAACCAGTGAACTCATACTTAAAATCGAAATGAAAACAAACAGATACGCAATCCATAGTTTTGATTTTTCAAAGTATTCATCCATTTTTGAAAAATTCATTTTCAACTCCTTCTCATGATATTAGTTTTTTAATACAACAATTTTCTTATATAGCCATGGAGAAATGACAAGTGAAAGGATCGCTACCTTGCGAAAAGTAGTGAAATAAGCATCCTTCCATATTTCGCGTCGATGCTGAACAATCCAAGTCCTCAGCTCGGCTTTCTCCTTTTGATACTCTTCACGTGAAGTAAAGATAATTTTATCGTAAACTGTGATGTACGACCAACATTCTCTGTTTATTAATTCGTATTTTAAATTAGGAAAGGCTTGTGAAACTTGAGCGATTATTTGCTTATAAACTTCTATCGTATCAAACACATGCTGATTAACAGACGTTGTTGCACTTCCCTCACGATGATCATAATAATAAACAGGTTTGTCAATAAATACGCTACTGCATCTTGTCTTTAGTAGCAATTCAGTTAAAAATAGGGCATCTTCAGCTAGGTGATAATTTGTATTAAACTTTTCATCCGCAAGCAGGTCTCTCTTAAACAGTTTTGCGACTGGAAAAAATGACGTTCTGGTAGTCATCAATAGTTCCTTCATGGTTTCTTCTGTTGACCAGAGTTCTGTTTTTCCAGAATATGGAGGTAGGTCTGTTACAATGCCGTTTTTGAAATGGTGCAGAGGAGCAATTACAAAGCCTATGTTTTCCCCCTCAACTGCACTTGCTAAAGTAGCTAAGTAATCCTGGGTAACGAAATCATCGCTATCAATAAAGGTAACCCAAGAACCCGTCGCTAGCTGAATTCCCATATTTCTAGCATTTGAAACACCAGCATTTTCGATATGATAAACCTTGATATTCTCATACTGAGATGCTAAGTAATCACAGATCTGTCCGCTGGAATCAGTAGAACCATCGTTGATTAAGATTAACTCAAAAGGGGCATAAGTCTGTTGAAGAATCGACTCCACACATCGCTCCAGATAGGCTTCTACATTGTAGACCGGAACGATAACGCTTATTTTTTCTCCCATCATGCTCCATATTCTCCCTTGTATTCTGTATAAGGCTTATCCATATCAGCTATGACAGCATCATGATGCGGTACTTGCTTGTCTGCTGGTGGTGGTGTCATATAATCCCCAAAAGCAGTGCTGAGATAGGCATCATAGCCGACTGGAATAGGCATCTCAGTTCCTTCAAATGGCAAGAAGAGATTATCTTCAAAGGATGCGATTGGGTACTTGTTTCGCATGTAGCCAGGTCCTGAGCATAATTCCGTGATTCCATCACTCTCTGATAAAGTGTACTTGGTCATTTCTTTCTCAGCTTTTTTCCAAATGCGATAACGTAGAGATTTTGGCGTCAAGCCGAGTAAAATGCGACTTCCCCATTTCATGACTGCTCCATGCTTTTCTGGGACAGTTTGGGCACAAAAGAGTGAATAGATCAAGGCCCAGCGGACTTGTTTCTTACGCTCAGCTGGATTTTTAGGATAGTAATCTAAAGGTAAAACATCCAAAGCCAAACCGTGTGGCAAATCCAAATCCTTCTGATAAGGCTTGATACAAGTTGTTTCCTTATCACGAATAGTAATAAAAAGGTTACGATCTACAAAATCCTTGTGACTCTTTGACAAGAAATAACGCTCATCTGCATAACGAGGCCATAGTTCAACTAATTTTTCATAGTCCTTACGCGGCATGAAAAAGTCTAGATCATCATCCCAAGGAATGAAGCCCTTATGACGAAGGGCACCAATGGCTCCTCCACCACAGAGATAGCATAACAAATCATGTTCTTTACAAAATGCGACGAAATATTCAGCCATTTCCAGACTACGAGCCTGAATCGCTTTCAAATCACTCATATCTCTCCTCTTCTGTCCAATAACGAGTTATATCATTTTATTATACCATAAAAAAGACTTAAAAATCTATCAGATAGTAAGAAAAACCAAAGCTCAGAATACCATTTCACTAGTGAATCAAACTTTGATTTTCATTTATCACCTCTTATCTCATCCCCATTTGAGCGAGCTTAGTTTGGTATTTATTTTGATCGACAAGAAGTCCTTGCCCTCCATAGACATCATAAGCATCTACCCAGTCACCAAGTTCTGGTACTGTGAGTCTTTCGATTCCATTTTGAGCACCTTCTAGGACAGATAATCCATTGGTCAACAAAAAGCTATACGGTAGATTTGTTGAAGTCATGCCAAAGACTTTTCCAAGTGCCTCTGACCCCGTAAAGAGTTTGGTTGGATCTTTGATTTGCTCAAGAACGGCTGACATGACTTGTTGCTGACGTTTGGTACGACCGTAGTCCCCTTCATCATCATCACGGAAGCGAGCGTAGTTCAGCAAGGTGGATCCATTCATCTGCTGTTTTCCAACTTTAATGGTTTGGGTTGGCGACTCTGTCTCTGTTGCATGCAGATCATCTCCAACTGTAGCTTCTGTCAAAGGTTGACCATTCAATGTTGAGAATTGGGCATCAATTGTTACTCCGTCAGGGAAGAGGGTATCAATGGCTGTTGCAAAGGCCTGGAAGTCGACCAGGGCATAGTACTTAATATCCAAGTCAAAGTTGTCTTTTAGAACCTTACGGACCATTTCTGCCCCTTTTTGCCCTTCTTGTTCCCCAAGTTCATAGGCAACATTTAGTTTGTTATCCATCTGTTTCTGGCCATTTACAATCTTACTATACCCGTTGATATAAACTAAGTTGTCACGCATAAAGCTGACTAGCTTGATCTTTTTATCCGATCCGCTGACATTTAGTACCATGATCGTATCGGTACGGGTTTCTGCACTATTTTGACCGATACGGCCATCTGTCCCCATGACTAGGATATTCACACCGTCTTTAGTATCTTGACCATTAAAGACCTCTACTTGAGCTGCCTTGGCGTCAGCTGGCTTATTGCTAGTAGTTGCCGACTGGAAACCTCGAAGAAACATAATAATCATGCCCGCAGCAACACATGTAATCAACAGCAAGAGCCAAGTCAGTATTCGTTTGAAGCGAATTCTTCTTTTTTTCTTTTTGACTTTAGGCAGAGGAGTTACCTTTTCATGTCTCTTAGATCGACTTCTACTGCCATAAGTCGGAAGATCAATATCTCTACCCCAAGTTTCTTCTTTTTCTTCTTGGTAGAAATGGTGAACTTCAGACTTGGGACCTGCCATTTTTTGTTGCAGATAATCAAACTCCCTCCGTTCACGGTCGTTGAGGTAATGAATATTTTTGAAGAGATAGTCATAGCGTAACTGCTCGTGATGACTTAAAGGATTTTCTTTGCTCATTGACTCTCCTTTTCTAAATCGGTTATGGTAAAAATCGGGTAGGTTCCCAGTATCTTGTGCTGAATTCCAATGGCTTCTAGTTCTTGTCTGGCAAAATGAACCAGTTCTTTGTCACTATAGTCTATATCGATAATGAAAAAGTACTCTCCCAAGGCTGTTTTAAGGGGGCGACTTTCAATCTTTGTTAAGTCAATCCCTCTCCAAGCAAAGGTCGAAAGTGCCTTGTAAAGAGCACCAGGTAGGTTGTCTGGTAAGGTCAAGGCCAAACTCATTTTTTCAGCTTGCGAGTTCAAAGGAATCTTCGGTATCTCTGCCCCTAACACCCAAAAACGTGTGAAATTGGCTTCCATCTCCTGAATATCCTCTGCAATTAATTCCAAGCCATATTCTTCAGCTGAACTTTTAGGAGCAATAGCTGCATAAGGCTGATCTGGATGTTCTGAAATAAATCGAGCTGCATAGGCAGTACTGGCTGTTACCTCTATTTTAGCATCTGGATAGTGTGCATCAATGAACCTCTTTCCTTGAGCCAGAGCCTGAGGATGAGAAAAGATTTTCTCAATTTTTGAGTAACCTGGAACCACCATCAACTGCTGGTGAATAGGCTGGACGATTTCTGCAACTGCTTGGATACGAGCCTGATGAAAAAGGTAATCCAAGGTTTCATGAACACTACCCTCGATAGAATTTTCAACTGGTACCACAGAATAGTCCACTAAGCCTTGTTCATAGGCCTTGATAACATCTGTGATATTGGCAAAAGCCTGCAATTCCTCTTTGGGAAATGCTGTCTGCACAACATGATGCGAAAAAGATCCCTTGGGACCTAGATAGGCAATTTTCATCTCAGTTCCTCTATAATTTCCTCTGGGCTTAGCTTGGTCACATCCAAAACCCGACTGGCTACTTCCTCATACCAGGCCTGTCTTTTTTGAAAAATAGCTGCCAGTTCTTCCTTGCTATTATTTAGAAAAAGGGGACGCTGATTGTCCTTATCAGCTGCGATACGTTGGTAGAGAGTTTCAAAATCTGCTTTTAGGTAGATGTTATCAGGATTGGTCTTGAGCAAGTCACGATTTAGCTGAGAAATAACAACTCCTCCGCCAGTTGACACAACTCGGTCCGTTTTTAGTAAGTCAGCTAAAACTTCTGACTCCACCTGACGAAAGGCCTCTTCTCCCTTTTCAGCGAAAAAATTCGCAATGGACATGCCCAAACGTTCCTCGATTAAGGCGTCCATATCAATGTAGTCTGGGTTCAATCCTCTAGCGATTGTCGACTTGCCAGCACCCATAAATCCGAGTAATACCTTAGCCATGAATCAAGCTCTCCAAATCATCAAAGAAGCTAGGATAGCTGGTATTGATGGCTTCAGCACGGTCAAGTTCCACTTCTCCATCAGCAACCAAGAGGGCTGCGATGGCTGTCATCATCCCAATTCGATGGTCACCAAACGTATTGACTCTAGCGCCATGAAGTCTTGATTTTCCTTTGATAATCATCCCATCTGCTGTAGGAGTGATATCCGCCCCCATGCTATTTAAAGCATCTGCCACCACCTGAATGCGGTCTGTTTCCTTGACCTTGAGTTCCTCAGCATCCTTAATGACTGTTTCACCTTGCGCTTGTGTCGCTAAAAGGGCAATAATGGGCAATTCATCAATCAAGCGTGGAATCAAGGCTCCACCAATCTCTGTTCCTTTCAGGTCTGAAGACTCGACAGTCAGCGTTGCAGATTTAGCGATTGGGTCGATTTCAGTTATTTCTAATTTTCCACCCATGGCACGAATGACATCAATAATACCAGTACGCGTTTCATTGATCCCCACATTCTGTAGCACCACACGAGAGTTTGGCACAATCAAACCAGCGATCAACCAAAAGGCGGCACTGGAAATATCTCCTGGAACAACTACCTTTTGTCCTGTCAGTTTTTGTGGTCCTTGGACTGTGATCTTTTTGCCATCCACACTTAAATGACCACCAAATTGCTGAAGCATATCTTCGGTGTGGTTACGAGTACATTCTTTCTCGAGAATAACGGACTCCCCCTGAGCCTGCAAGGCTGCAAATATCAAGGCAGACTTGACCTGAGCAGAGGCGATTGGCAACTCATAGTGAATTGGTGTTAGGTTTTTAGTACCTTTCAAGTGCAGAGGAGGCAAGTCTCGCTCTGTTTGACCAGAAATGCTGACGCCCATTTTTTTCAGAGGAATCGTCACACGGTCCATAGGGCGTTTAGAAAGACTATCATCTCCAAACATCTCTACTTCGAAGTCTGCACCAGCAAGGACACCTGAAATCAGGCGAATCGAAGTGCCAGAATTCCCCATATCCAAGGCGTTCTGCGGAGCTTTTAAGGCATCCATGCCTACACCTTGAATGGTAATAACCCCATCTTTGTCCTCAATTTTAACACCAAGGTCACGAAAAACCTGCATGGTTGAGAGCACATCCTCTCCACGCAGAATATCATATACCTTGGTTTCTCCCTCAGCCAAACTTCCAAAAATAATCGAACGGTGGCTGATAGACTTGTCACCTGGAACTCGGATACTGCCATGTAAGTGGCGAATGTTTGTTTTTAGTTTCATAGTTGACCTCATACTTGCAATACTTTTCTTATTTTATCACAAAAAAGCCAGAAATTCCTGAAATTTCTGGCTTTTATACAGATAAAATACTATTTCAATAATTCTGAAACAGGTTCAAAGACAATTTTTTCAATGTCTGAAAGGTAAATGGACAATTGTTGCTGTTTGGCAAAGAAGTCCGACAAGAGGGCATTCCCTTGAATGAGATTGCTGAAAGTTTGCATTTTTTCTTGGAAAGAGGCGTCTGGCATTTGTCCCGTTTGCGCCATGACTTGGATTTCTTGCTGGAAGGCGATATAGTCTGCAAAAATCTTGCTAGCTTGTTCATCAGCTTGGATGGCATCTTTGGCTGCCTTAACTGCCTTGTATTCTGGTAATTCGCGTAACCCACGGCTGAGTTCATTTGCACTATCGTAAATATTTGACATGATTTTCTCCTTATTTGATGATGACTGTATAGTCTGTATTTTCTGTAATTAAGCGCTCAGCTCGTTCCAGATCTTGAGCGTTTTTAAATGAAATTTGTAGAATCCCGTGAACATCCTCACGGTTTTCTTCGTTAATGTGGATGTTGACCAAGGAAGTTCCACGTAGCAGTTCCAAAATCCTCAAGATAACATCTTCTTCATCGGGAACGTCGACATAGAGATCGTAAGAGCTATCCACACCGCCGCGCTTATGGATTTCCATGGCCTGACGTTGCTCACGTGCTTGATTGAAAAAGTTCCAGATTTGCTCTTCATCTCCCTTGCTGATGGCTTGTCCAACCTCATCCAAACGCTCCTTAAAATCCTCAATTCGCTCTAGAATAGTCTCACGATTGGACAAGAGAATAGAAGTCCACATACCTGGCTCGCTTTCCGCGATCCGAGTCATATCTCGAAAACCACCCGCCGCAAAGCGTCTTGCCATCTCATGTTCTTGAGCATAGAGCGCTGTCTGCTCCATGAGGCTGGAAGCCAGAATATGTGGAAAATGACTAATCTGAGAAGTGACCCGATCATGCTCCTTGGCATCAATCTCGATAAAGCGAGCATGAAGACCTGAAAGCAGATCCTTCATTTCCTCAAGCGTATCAGGACTTGTCAGGCTCGAAGGTGTGAAGATATAGTAGGCATTTTCAAAGAGATTAACATCCGCAGAAGCAGCTCCTGTCTTGTGGCTACCAGCCATGGGATGGGCCCCGACAAATCGAACAGGCTTGCCAGCCAAATACTTCTCCGCTGCATCCACAATGGCTGACTTGGTTGAGCCCGCATCCGAGATAATGACGCCTTCTTTCAAGTCTAAATCTGCCAGCTCCTTAATAAAAGCAATGGTCTGCTTGATTGGCAAGGTCAGAATAATGATATCTGTCAGAGGAGCGAAACTGGCAAAATCATCCGTCGCACGGTCTATCATTCCTCGCTCTAAGGCAATGTCTCTCGAAGCCCGACTGCGATTATAACCCAAAATTTCATAATCCGAATGATCGCGCTTGATACCGAGTGCCATCGAAGCACCAATCAAACCGAGACCTGCGATATAGATGGTTTTTGCCATAAGGACTCCTTAATAGTTCTTTGTATAGTCTCGGTGCTTGGCAACTGCCTCTTTTAATTCTTCAAGATTATCTGATGAGAATTTTTCAAGGATTTCTTGCGCCAGAACCGTTGCTACAACGGCTTCCATAACTACTCCAGCCGCAGGCAGAGCGGTTGGATCACTTCTCTCCACAGTTGCCTTGTAAGGTTCGTGAGTCTCGATATCCACACTCATCAATGGTTTATAGAGAGTGGGAATGGGTTTCATGACACCTCGAACAACAATTGGTTGCCCATTGGTCATACCACCTTCGAAACCACCTAGATTATTGGTACGGCGAGTATAACCGTCTTCTTTAG
>CAUVMH010000011.1:0-33798 GCA_963552835.1 uncultured Streptococcus sp.
GTATGCTAGGTAAGAGATAGACGAGAAAGAGGCGGGGATTTTCAGCCTGAAATTGCCTAGTTTGCAGACGAATGGTTTTTAAATCAATTTTTGGGTGTTTCATTCTTTCATTATACCATAAATAGTACACAGCTTGCTAATCCTTTGAAACCAGTGGACTTATAGCGTGTTAAGCAAAAGTGAATACGAGATTGAATACGACTTTACTTTTAGCTGGAGCGGATGAAATCCATGAACTGGTCAACGACTTCAACACGTTGATTATCATTGATGTGGGTATACATATCAAGGGTGATTTGAACATTATTGTGACCGAGTCTATCTGAAATGATTTTCGCTGTAACACCAGCTTCAAACAGAAGAGAAGCATGTGTATGCCTAAATCCGTGAGGCGAAATTTTTTTAAGATCTTTGTGTTTACAAAAGAATCTACTAAGCTTCACTTTCATAGTTGCGGCTAAAAGCCATCCCCCTATGTCATTCGTAAAAATATAATTTGAATCATGTTTGTAAGGCACACCAGCCTGGAAATATTCTTTTATTTGCTGTCGTTTCCAGAGTTTCAAAACATTCAGAGTTTCATCATCTAAGGTGATAACCCTCTTACTCCTTTTGGTTTTAGGATCCTGAACAGTTTGTTTTTTACCAATCACGACAGCCGTGCGAGAAATGCTTAACCGTTTATTTTCAAAGTCAACATCTGACCACATGAGGCCGATTGCTTCTCCAGTTCTCAATCCAGAAAAAGCGAGTAAGTGAAAAAAGGTATAGTCAACTGGCTTACAATTTGCTTTGTAAACTTTAAGGAACTCCGTTAGTTCCTGTTTTGTATAGTAGTTTTCTTTACCCTTTAAGGGTTTATTTTTAGGCTTGATAATCTTGTCTAAGGGATTTGACTTAATGATGTCAAGAGAAGCGGCATACTTGAAAATACGGCTAATAACAGAGTAGTAATTGGCATAGAGGACATAGCGGTTACTTAACTTTATAGCAATCTTCTGACAATAAGCGACACTGATCTGCTTAATCTTCATATCTGTAAAATATGAGTCAATCATAACATTAAGTTTTTTCTTAACGTTCTGATAGGTTGTTGGTTTTACAGTACTTTTAAAGCTATCAAGCCATAACGCAGCGACTTCAGCGAAAGTAGGGTTCTGGAAATCCTCATTGTTTGAAAAACCATTTTCTTCAACATCTAAGAGAAGATCACGTTCGGCAGCCTTAGCCTCTTTAATAGTTTTAAAACCACGGCGTGTTGTACGTTTTTCTTTTCCAGTAGCTGGATCTATGCCTAGGTATGTTTGAAAGAGGTATCTAGTCTCTCCTTTTTTTGTAATGTATTTTTTTATCATAAAATGTCCTTTCTTTTCGATTGCTTGCCCGCATAGTTGAAAAGGTGTAGAACTTATGATAAACTATAGTTGTATTTTTTTATCATCTTTTCCATTGCTTGCTAGATGGAAGATTGAACCCTCACACTCAGAGTCGCCAAACTATGAGAGCGTGGGGATTTTTTTATTTTTTATTCAACAAAAAACGGTAACTAAATTTATAGTTACCGTTTCTGCGTGGCAGCTTGTGCCAACCGGATTATTTGCACTAGGATTTCTCCTAGGTTGGTAACTATATATTATCAAATATATTTCATTTTGTCAAAAATAGAATGTTGAATCCTCATATTCAAAGATTGCTGTTGGAGAATGTGGGGATTTTTTATTTTTTTAAGACTTTCAACTTAATTCGTATCTTGAATGAATCCTTGACAGTACGAAGTTTATCTCTTTCTGGATCAATATCTTTGTAATCACCACCATAAATTTTAGCAATTTTCACAACTTCATTATTTGAATCTGTGGTTAATCTTAATACTTTTCTACTTTTGGACTTAGTCACATAGCCTAAGTGATAACCTCGAACCACAATTTTAATTGCATTAGGGTCAAATTTATTATCAAATTCAGGGATAAACTCTACATCTGGAATTTCAAAAGGCAAGTATTTATAAAATCTTCCTCTAAAAATTAATTCCTCCTTAATTTCTTTTGAAGTGTATCCTAAATAAGGGATATCATCTGATTCTCTTATAAGCTCTTGACATAAATCTGAGAAAGCTTCTTGGCGATAAGATATTCCTTTCACTTTCAGAATAACATCATAAATAGTTCTCTTATCAATTTCTTCTTGTTTTAATCTATTTTCTACTCGAATAGATAATAGTTTATTCAGTTCTTCAATTTCATCCTCTAGATGATCAGTATGAGATTGCCTAGGAAAAATACCAATCAAAAAGAGAAGAACTAAACTACCGATAATAAAAGAGAAAATTGTTAGTAGTATATTTCCAACGATGCCAAGCAGAAAAACAGAAATTAAGGTCAGCAAAACCAAAAAGGCTATTAAAGATCTTTGGTTTTCCAGTTTACTAATTGTTCTTCTGTGTTCGTCTATTAGTAATTTGATTTCCTTTTCTGTAAGATTAGTAGAAAAATATAACATGTGTTCACCTTGGCTTTAATTTTCAATTGGCATGAAGTTTCCGACTATTTTTCCAATGATTCTAGGATCTTCCTCATATGGTGCGAATTTATCTTTATATTTGTTATTGATAGAGACGAGTCTAAGACCGTCTTCTTCTTTATAGACTTTCTTTATATAAGTTTGGCCATCCCAGTCAACCGCATAAATGGCACCATCGTAGTCAAACCCTGTTTCTTTGATGAGAACGACCTCTCCATTCGTATATTTAGGCTCCATGGAATCTCCGAAAACCCAAGAAGCAAAATCGTGGTCTAGGTCTTTATCATAAAAAACAGTGTCATAGTTTCCATCGTTAAAATATGAAAAACCAGTACCAGCTGAAAGTTTTTCAAAAACACGGTATTCAAAAAGCTTTTCCTCAATCATAATCACTTTATTATTCTGCTCTTTTAATTGTTCATTAGCATAGTTTAGAACTTTTTGTTTTCTTGGAGTTGATAACTTTATAACTTTTTCAGTTATTTTTTGAACGAGAGGGGAGGTAGGGATTTTTACTTCCTTTACTTCTTGAGTTTTATCTTCTATCAAGTCCGATTTATTAACACCGAAATAGTCCGCAAGTAATTCGATTTTTCCTATTCGAGGATAAGTTATACCCTTTAACCAATCTCTTACAGTAGTGTATTTTAATCCTAAATCAGAACAAAGTTTATTTCTATCAATATCTCTGCTGCTCATTAACTTTTCCAAGTTCGTAGAGAAAATTTCTTTACTTTTATTATTGCTCATTTGTATCACTCCTTCATATAGTATATATTACGGCAAAAACGCAAAAAAGTAAAGAAAAAAAGAAAAAAATACGATAAAAACGCAAAAAATACTTGACATTGCGGTTTAACCGCATTATAATAGAGTCATAGTTGATTCACTCAATTATAAAACAGATAGAAAGGACTGTAAAATGCAGAAAATGACTCTCAAAACATTGAGAACTTTAAAAAATTGGAGACAAGCGGATGCAGCCAAGGCTATTGATGTCTCTGTTGATACTTGGGGAAATTGGGAGCGAGGAAAAACAGAACCTACTGTAACCCAAGCTTATCAAATCGCTACTACTTTTGGTGTGTCTATTGATGACATTATTTTTTTACACAACATTGCGGTTTAACCGCAATAAGAAAGGAGCTTTATGAACGAAATTTTTAACTTCCACGGACAGGAAGTCCGTACTTTGATAATTGATGACGAGCCTTGGTTTGTCGGAAAGGATGTTGCGGATATCTTAGGATATGCTAAACCTCTGGACGCAATTTCTCGGCACGTTGATGAAGATGACTCCGTGAAATACGGACTCACCGACAATTTAGGTCGAACACAAAATACTATTATCATCAACGAATCTGGTCTCTACTCTCTTATCTTATCCAGCAAGTTACCTCAAGCCAAAGAGTTCAAGCGCTGGGTGACATCAGAGGTCTTGCCAGCTATTCGCAAGCAGGGTGGTTTCATTCGTGAGGACTTGGATGAGGATGCCTTTATCGCTCTGTTTACTGGTCAAAAGAAATTGCGTGAGCAACAGGCGACCATGCTGGAAGATATTGACTATCTCAAGAGTGAGCAACCAATTCATCCAAGTTATGCTCAATCGCTACTGAAGAAGCGCAAGGCTAGGGTTGTGGCATGCCTGGGTGGTATCGACAGTCCAGCTTATGCTGATAAGATTTTTGCTCAGTCGGTATTTAGACAAGCTGAGGTTGATTTCAAGGACCACTTCAACATTAGTCGCTATGACTTGCTACCGAAGAAGTTTGCGGACGCTGCATTGGCTTACTGGATGACGTGGGAGCCAAGTACCAATACCAAGATGAAAATTATGGAGCTGAACGCTTTTAGTCAAGCGTAGGAAGGAGTAGGAAAATGGAAATCAAATACATTTATAACAAAACGCCTCTTGGATGGGTATGGCAAGTAGAAATTGACGGACAAAAACTTTTTTACCCATGCGGAGATATAAAAGGGATGAAAAAATTTGTTAAATCAAACCTTGATTTATTAGTAAAAAAATTGAATAGTACGGACAATTACGGACTAGCCTTCCTTGCTTGTGGATATAATGGGCAATTACAAAATGATTTTATCAACTATTGGAAAAATCAAGGAGTTAGTGTTTTTTAGAAAGGGGGGTTAATGAAAAAATTAAGTTTAGAACCAATTTATTTCGTGAACGAAAACGAGATGTGCAAAAAGCACCTAACGAAGTCAGGCGCATACTAAAATAATTAAAACCATTATATCACAAAAATGCTTGCCCGCATAGTTGAAAGGATGTAGAAAATGGAAGGTATAACGTTACAATTACGATTGGATGGTGAAAGTGCTGAATTGTTCACGAATCAATTACTGGCCTTTGCTGAAAAGCAGGTTAAGGAGCAGTTAGAGAATGATCGTATGCCAATCAATCAACAGGCTTTGATGAAGAAGTTCGGCTTCACTCATGGCTATATTAAGAAGTTAGAACGAAAAGGCTTAAGATTTCGTAAGCAAGGGAAAGATATTATGTACGATGTCAATGATGTTTATGAGATTTTAGAGTTAGAAAAACAAGTACGAAAATTAAGAGCGTAAAGGAGAACAAAATGACAGAACCAACTTTATCAAGCCAATTGCTTGGCTTGGCGGCTATCTTTATCGGGATCTTTATCCTGATGCTACTGACTGCTAAAAATGAAAAATCGGATGAACAAAATGTAGTAGTCATTATTGAAAAAACAGAAGATTTCGGAGAAGTTGCCCGAAGAAACTTGAAAAATAGCGATAGGAGATTCACCTATGACACTCAGCCACCTGTAGGACTCGCTTCATCGATTGAGGACGTACCACAAGTTTTTAGAGCATGCATAGAAGACTATAACAAGCTGGCTAGCGACTATCAGGAAGAAGCAAGAAATAATGATTTTCTAAGAAAGCAAAATACACACCTCTTAGAAGAAAATGGGCGTTTGCTTTATCAGGAAATGACTATGGATTTCCGTAGAAATAATCGGAAATGGGGAGCTAGAGCATAAAAATAACAAAAACTAAAGGAGGGAAGTCATGTCTGAAATCAAATGGATTAAGATTACGACGGATATTTTTGATGATGAAAAGATACGTCTTATTGATGCACTACCAGATCATGATGCAATTTTGGTTATATGGTTTAAAATCCTAGCTCTTGCTGGCAAACATAATAGCAACGGACTTTTGATGATGTCAGATAAAGTTCATTACACTGATGAGATGCTTGCTACAATTTTTCAAAGACCTCTAAATAGTGTAAGAATGGCTCTAGGAGTCTTTGAACAGTTTGGAATGATTGAGATTATCGACGGAGTCATCACATTACCAAACTGGGAGAAGCACCAAAATATTGATGGCATGGAAAGAATCAAGGAACAAACACGGAATCGTGTAGCAAGGCACCGTGAGAAACAGAAAAACCTTGCACTAGGTAACGTTACATGTAACGTTACAGTAACGGACGGTAACGCACTAGAAGAAGAAGCAGAAGGAGATAAGAATAAGATTAAGACTAGATTAGATGAAGATAAGAATATAACTACTACTAGTAGCGAAAACATCCTTGAATTATTCCAATCTGAGTTTCGTAGATTACTATCAGGTTTCGAGATTGAGGAAATCAATCATCTGCTAAAGGAAAATGATGCTGAGCTAGTTAAAGAAGCATTGAAGATAGCTATTAATTTAGGTAAACCAAACATCAAATATATTGGTGGCATTTTAAGAAATTGGCAGATGAACCAGGTTACGACAGTTGAACAAGTTCGACAATCGGAAAAGCAACACAAGGAGAAAAAATCAGGACAGGAGGTAAAAGACGAATGGGGATTTTAGAAGTTATCAAGCAATTTGAAGATGAATTTTATCCTATCAGCGATGAAAAGAAGTCGCTGCTTGCAAAACAACCTCTCCCTACTGTCATAGACTGCTTGTCAGATATGGCTAGCTGGAAAGCTTGTGGGGGTAAGGTATCGTGGTAACTGATGCACTGGAGGAGATGGCCTTATCTTACCATAGAAATACTGAACAACAGGCTGAAATTTGCGAAAAGCATGGGATTCCCTTGATCAAAATCCTCCGGACAAATGACGTCCTTTGTCGCTTATGTGAATCGGAACGGATCCACGCAGAGAACCAATTGAAGGTGGATGAGCTGGCCGATGCGGAGTATGAGAGAGAGCGGAAGTTTTATCTTGAGAAATTCTCTCTCTATGATGACGTCCTGAAAAATGCTACTCTGGACAACTTCGACACACCTTCTGAAAAAGAGGCTGAAAAGTTGAAATTTGCCCAAAAAATTTGTAGAGAGTGGGCAGGTGGAGCGAGAAACAATGTTGTTTTTCAAGGCGAAGCTGGAACAGGTAAAAGCCATCTTGCTTTTGCTATGATGAAATATTTATCAGAGACTACAAAGGAAATTGCCATATTTATCAATGTCACGGACTTGTTAATGAAAATCAAGGCGGACTTTAGTCAGGAAGAGTTCCTGGTCAATAAAATCGCTAGTGCAAAGTTTTTGGTCTTGGATGATCTTGGTATGGAGAAGGACAGTGAGTGGTCCTTCAGTATCCTTTACAACATTCTCAACAAAAGGGCCAATACGGTTATCACGACTAATCTGACTGCGCAAGAAATTCAGAAGCGATATGGTCGGCCGTTTATGAGTCGGTTGATGAAGGGTGTAGACAATGATCATCTGATGGTATTTAATGACTTGAAAAATAAAAGGAAAGATTACTTTTAGAGAGGTGGGACACCTTGTTATTAAAACTTTACTTCGTCTACAACGGACACTGCAAGTTATTTATTGGTGATTTCAATAATGTGAACGAACTTATCGAACGGATGAAAGACCATCAGTGGGCTTTCTCAGGTATTACCAAACCAAAATTCAAGAAACACATCGAAAAAGACGATGTGAGGTTTGATTATGGTGCGATAGATTGCTATTACTTAGCGACTAAATCAACGTGCCGCGAACCACGTTAAAAGCGAGCTAGGAATGTGTCAGTAAAGGTCATGTGACCTTGGACGAGCGGCTGCCCGTATTTAGCCAAACTCACAAAGGCAGTCGCATTTTTTGGAAAATGATATGAATGAAATCAAAGAAAAAGCCCTAGCGAAGTTGCTAGAGGAATTAAATCAACCACATGATAACTCACTTGATCGTGTTCATAACTGGATATGCGATCAGGAGGATGAGGAATTATTTAAAGGAATCTTAAAAGAGCGATACTCTCTGAAGTGTGCTTTAAGCTTTGCAAAAGAAAAAGCTCGTAAATTTGCTGAAAACGGAGTCGCTTGTATCGATGATGCTACTGTCTTCAGATGGGTTCGAGAATATTTTATCTCAAATTCACAAGTATCTAACATCAAGCAGGTGCCTGTTGAGCCCGTCAAGAAGAAAAAGGAAGACAAATCTCAGAGTTCTCCTGAAGAAAAGGTTGATATCTCCAAAATTAGGAAAGGCGCTGGTCCAGATGATGATATCATCATGAAACCTAAAATTAAGAAAGAGAAAGGAGTAGTCGAAAAACAAATGAGCATTTTCGATTTCTTAGATGAATGAAACATGAACAATGTAAGCGAGAAGCTGACAGACGCTTAAAACCACCTGCAGATTTTTGGAGATGGTGTTATTCGCAAATTACAACGTACAAATGGAGCAATAAGGATAAAACCATAATTGCTTCAGACTTGGCCCTTGGCTATTGTATTGAAAAACGATTGACGAAATCGTCACGACTCTCTTTTTACGACAAGACTTACTTTTTCTCTATCATTCTCAGCACCTCGAAACGCATCGAGATCCAATCTTATGAATTTAGCTCGAAGCTGGTTGAAGGGAAACAATTTATCAATTTTCAACTTACTAATTTAGAGCGATTTGAAAATGACAAACACACAAAGATTGGCCGAAGTTACAGCGGACAATTCTGCCCTTATCTTTTCGCTAATTTCTATGGCGGAGGATATTATACAGGTAATAAATTCTATCCAAACAACTGGGCTGATAGACTTAGAAAAGTATCTGAGCTCAAATATTTGAAGTTTGGATACATCGATTACTGGGAAATTGAACGGCTTTACAAATACAAGTTTGAAATTGAATTCGCTCAGAAAATTCATGCTTATAGGTTGGCCAACGAAATCATGTATCCAAATTATAGAATTGGATTTACAAGAACCGTAGATATGCGAACCTTGAACCGTAGATGGCTTCAGAAGAATAAACAATTTTTCAAAAATTCAAATCGCAGCTTTAACGAATTTGAGTTGAGCCGTCGATTAAAAGAACGGAATGGCCAGCTAGTACCTGGTATCGAGTCTTATCTGACTTACCACGATATCAAGCATATACCGAAAGGTGTCGGGATCAATAAGTTTCAGAATTGGGTTATCAAGAATCATATTGATTTCAATGAATACCTTGACTACCTCAAAATGCTACGAGAAATGGGAATTGAGCCTGAAGGCGATGCTATGCTTGTGCCAAAGGATTTTATGGCCATGCACAATCACACAGTCGGATTATACAATCAATTCGTTGAAGAAAGACGCAAACTGGAAGACAAGAAAAAACGCAAGCAGCTTGAAGCTGAATTCAAACTCAGAGAAGGAATGGATAAGACCATCCAGGGATACGCATTCCATGTCCCTAGAAAAGTGGCCGAGCTGATCTACGAGGGCAAAAAGCTACATCACTGCGTAAGCTCATATACAGACAAGCATTTTAAAGGAGATACCTTAATAGTGTTTGTCCGTTTATCAAACCAACCTAAAAAACCTCTTTACACACTCGAAGTAAGGCAGGGGAAAATAGCCCAATTTCGTGGCAAATATAACCAAGATGTACCAGCTGAAGTCTGGGACATAGCTAAGGAATGGATGAAGCAAACGAAATTAGTACAAAAGTCAGCATAAAGGAAAAAGGAGTTGGAAGATGAATAAAGAAAAAGTGTTTATCGAGGGATATGAAGTTGGTTTTCTAGTAGACACAACGGGGACTATGGAAAAGAAAATTCAAGTCGCTAGTGGAGAAATCGTGAGCATAGACGAGAGATTCATTTACAAATCAATTGAACGTAAAAAAGTCAAAATCCCGCAGGTTGTTGCGGATTTTATAACAGAACAGAAAAAACTGGGGAATACATTGTCCTACTCAATAGACGTAAGTATGTCTGACAGAGTTGCAGAATGGTATTGGGACAATTCCGA
Source organism: uncultured Streptococcus sp. (assembly GCA_963552835.1). Taxonomy (GTDB): domain Bacteria; phylum Bacillota; class Bacilli; order Lactobacillales; family Streptococcaceae; genus Streptococcus. The sequence goes on from CAUVMH010000011.1 coordinate 9,760, forward strand.
AGTTTTCGCACTAGCTTGGATATTAGGCTACGAGGTCGAGAAAGAGAGGAGATATATTGTAACTCTGAAATCAAGTGGACAAAAGTTGTACTATCACACTGAAGATGAGGATTATATTTTCTCTAGCTACGATGGGGTATTTTACTCAGAGTATCATACCAAAACTGATCTAGAAGAAAATGGCATGAGTTGGGTGTTTGATTGCCCAGGTATGGAAATTCAAGAGGTGGAGTGATGTCATGTAGTGAAAGTTTAAAAAAAGAAAAAGAATTGACTGCTGCTATTTTAAATCTCAAGATAGAAGTCTTACAAAATGAGGATAAATTGAGCAGTCAATCATTAAGCAATATCAAAAGGCAAGCAAGGGATCTATATGAATGCCTAGTATGGTTGCAGTATGCTGCGGAGGAGGCAGGTAGATGAGTTATGATTTGGAAATCTTAGCAAAAATAGAAAACGGACAATATATCTGCATTGATGAACCTAAGCATCGTTCTCCGACTTACAATCTTGGAAAAATGTTTAGGGCAGCTATGGATTGGGATTTCGACCAAGGTACCATTTACAATGTCGCTGATATTTTTGAAAATATTCAACGTGGTATAGCTGAATTGGAAAGACAACCTGAAAAGTATGTGCAATATGAACCTGAGAACAAATGGGGGACAGTCAGCAGTGCGTTAGAAGATTTGAGGTCATTGAGAGATTGTATTTTAAGACAAGACATCGATACAAAATACTTATATGTGAGGTGGTAACATGAAACGACCAAAGAGATACCCGTACACACGAAGTCAATGGGTTGAAGAAACCGCTGATTATTATACATATGCAGACGGTATTTATTTTACAAGTCATGTTTTAAAAAATAGACTCACTAGAGAAATTAAGAACAAGGAGTAGAGTGATGGAAGAAGTTATTATGGCTACGCTACCTAACAAGGAGTTAAATCGTTTGATAAAAATTGAAACTGCAGTTGAGAATTTAATCGAGAACGGAATACTTAACGAAGAGCTTTTCAACGAGTATTTGAGAGAAATATAGATTGAGGAGGTCGCAGATTGAAACGAAAAAGCATATCTAAAGTCATGAGACAAAAAGTTTTAGATAAGTACGACGGTCATTGCGCTTATTGTGGCAAGGAATTGGATTTGAAAACTTTGAGAGTGGATCATTTGCATCCTCACTATCGAGGCGGAGAGGATAGTTTTGAAAACTATATGCCTGCTTGCTATCAATGCAATTTCTACAAATCTACTTTTCTGTTAGATGAATTCAGGGAGCAGATGTCTACTTTGCACGAAAGAATCACCAAGCCATTCATAGCAAGGCTTGGGTTAGATTATGGAATCATTAAAATTGAACCATTCGACGGAAAGTTTTATTTTGAGGAGGAACACGAGAAGTGAAACGATTCATCACAATCTGGATTTTATTATCTGCTGGGTTGAACATCTGGCAGAGTATCCACATTAAAAAACTAGAAGCAAAGCGCCCTATTGTAATCTACAAAGCAGATAACCAAGGCGCTGAGATATTTGGTAAGGTCGTCGAGAAAGGACGACACGGCAAGCTATACACACTTACCATTCGTGATTACGGGTTATTCGTGGTTACGAAGGAGGTGTATGACAAGGTGAAAGTTGGGGATGAGGTGAGGTTGTAATGGACGATATTTTAAAAGCTTTAGCTAAAATGCTAAATATGACAGTTGAGGAAGTGGGTTCTTTACTTGAAACATTTAAAGGGAACGCGCCACAGATTTATGAGATGATCATCAAAGAAAAAATGATGCATGATATATTTAGTTTACTTGAAGCTGTTTCGTTTGCAGTGTTGTTCGTTTCTGTTATTCTTTTAGTATTTTTCTTGGTTATGAACTTTCGCTACGATACTGCACATATTAGTGGTTGGGATGTTCCTAAAGACAAAACAAAAGAAGAGTACAAAGGAGAGTTAATCGCTCAGGCTAGGGAAACTTATGCACCTTTTATAAAAATTAATTTTATTACATCAGGTGTAATTCTAATATTGTGGATTACTTCGATTGCTTTAAAAATAACTCTGGCTCAAAATTATATATTCATTGTGAATGAAATTTTACCAAGATTATCAAATAAATAGGAGTTAGCATGAACACAATAGAAAATGTAAAACAATGGTTTATAGACCGTGACCTTGAAAACGGTGGACGGTTAGATAAGCAGTCTTTGAAACTCAGTGAAGAGTTTGGAGAGCTATGTGCAGGGTATCTCAAGAAGAATGAGAAGCTGACCAAGGACAGTATCGGAGATTGCGCAGTCGTGATTGTCGGTCTAGCCTTGCTGACAAAAGCGGATGTGGATAAGATTTTTGATGAAGTTTTTGGCAACAAATACGACGAATACCATGTCATAGAATGTCTAGTCCTTTTGAACAGGACAATCAGTAATATTCAGTTATCAAATGGATTTACAAATGAAGATTTATATATAGTCGATTTAACTCGTTCAATTTATTGGTTAAAATCAATCAGCAAGTCGCTAGGTTATAACTTCGATGAATGTTTTGAACTGGCTTACCAAGAAATCAAAGACCGCAAGGGTCGTTGGATTGACGGAACTTTCGTGAAAGAGGAGGATTTGTAAAATGAAAAAACTAGGTATTGTTTTAGGTGCTGTATTTGTAATCGTTGTATCGCCATTTGTGATTCAGTATGGTTGGAATGAAATCATCACAACGATTGTCCCAGTTGGTAACATTACAGTCTGGCAAGCATTAGGAATGGATGCACTACTATCTTTCATCTGGCCTGTATTATCTAGCAAAAAAGAATCTGAGTATGATTATTCGTATGCTGTAAAAAGTAGTATTTCGAAAATCATTACATGTGCATTTTTGATATGGTTAGCAAGTTTGTTTATTTAAGGAGGATTTACCTGATGCTTGAAATAGATGGCAAACGCTACGAAGTCCATAAAGTGAAACTCACAAAAAAGGATTTAAAAAACTTGAAAAAAGGCGAAACACTTATTTTTATCTGTAAAGAAGATAAAAAGGCTATAACTGTTAGTTTGGAGGACAAGGAATGAAACCAGAAAAAATTGATAACGTAAACAAACCAAGACACTATCAAGGCTCAAAAGGTCTTGAAAGTATTGAAGTGATTGACAACTTCATTGGCAATCTGCCAGGTAAGGCAGCGTGGTGCTGGGGCAATGCTATTAAGTATATGTTAAGATTCCAGAAGAAGAATGGTCTTGAAGACCTGAAGAAAGCTAGAAAAAATTTAGACTGGCTTATAGAGGAGATGGAGCATGAGAATAAAAACATCAAATGATTCTATCATCAACGTTGATAGTGTGAAGCGCAGTGTCACAATTGAGGGAGTTGAGTTTGGTTCAGATTGTAGTGCTTTGGTATCTAAGAATAAAGATGGTACAGGAACGATCACTCTGATATTCGAAGGGAAAATTATTTGAAAGGACAGGCAATGAAACCTAAAAAATATCCATATTCAGGCGCTCGAAAGACAAACAACAAACAAGATAGAGTCAAATTCGCTGAGGTTTTAAATTACGAACCAATTAATGTGTCAATTGTTGTTATAAAAGGGGAAACTAGTGAGATATTTGCAAAATGTGTAATTCGCGCTTATGGCGAAACATTATCGTTTATAGCAACATTACCAGTAGAAGGAACCAGGCTTTCGAAACACAAGAAAGCATTATTTAAAATCAGGCTTTATCAAAGAATTGAAAAAATGGGGAGCGAGAAACTTTTAGAAATCAATCGTTTCATTTGGTCGAACATGTGTCTGGAAGAATTTAACAAAATAGTTACTTAGGAAGGAGGTAAGGTTTGGCAATAGACATCAAAAAAAGATTGAAGGCTCTGCCTTATATTGATATCAAAGCTAAGTCAAAGCACCAGGAAATCATCAGTTTGAAATCAGGCATTTTAAAAGGACAAGTGTTTGATAATATGCCCAAATCAAAAAGCAATAAGAATCAGTCTGAAGAATTGAATGTATTGATTATTGATAAGTCAGAGCAGCTTTATCGAGAAATTCAAGGTTTATACAAAGAGCGCGACGATCTTGTGCAAGCTATTGAGTCACTCGATGATCCAGTGGAAAACATTGTGATGCGTTTACTGTATATTGATGGACTTTCCTGGAAAGAGGTCCAAATTAAACTAAACTGCAGTCAAGCTACTGTTCAACGTGCAAAACATAAAGCATTGCTAAAATTATCTAAAAAATATGATAAGAATGATAGCAAATGATAATTTTAAAGTGGTAAATTAGTATCATGAAGAATAGCAGAGAGGAAACCTCTGCTTTTTTTGTGCATTAAAAAGGAGGTGAGGATATGTGGTAGTTGTTGAACCAATCAGAAATAGAGATGATGTTCAGCTTATGATTGAATGGCTGACGTTGTATAGTGCAGTCAAAGAGTCAGATAGACAACGTAACCTCATGCTCTTTTTGTCTGGTGTTAATCTAGGGTTTCGTATTGGTGATATCGTCAAACTAAAAGTAAAGCACGTTAAAGGCTGGCATGTTCAAATTGTCGATGAGAAGACAGACAAGCCAACCAAACGAAAGATGCCAAAGAAATTCAAGAATGCCATGAGGCAGTACATCAAAGACAAGAAAGATGAAGACTTCCTCTTTCCTAGTCGAAACGGAAAGCACCAGCACATAAAACCTAACACAGCTTACAAGATTATTAAAAGAGCTGCTGAAGAGGTTGGTCTGGAAAATATAGCGACTCACTCAATGAGAAAGACCTTTGGCTTATTCATGTACGAACAAACCAAGGATGTCGCTCTGATAATGGACCTACTGAACCATTCAAGCCAAAGTATTTCACTACGCTATATTGGCAAAAATCAAGATTCACAAGACCGAGCCATGACAAAGTTTCAGGGCTTTTAATTTTTTTATTTTAATATCAATTCATTGTTTTGAGGTTATGATGATTTCATTTCATGTATGCAGGATAAACACTTGATAAATCTGAGTTAAAACTCATGTAGCGAATTCATTAGAATATGTAAAACAAGGAATTGAGAGAGTAAAAACAAAGGAGTTTACATAGTTATGAAAGGTGAATTGGAAATGGAGTTTGTAGATGTAATAGATGTTAAACAAGGATTGGCAATGTACAGAGTTAAAGAAAGTTTTTTAAAAAAGAAATTTTCGTTTAAAAATATTTTTTCTCTTCTTCAGAATGGAAAAAGATTAGAAACCAATTTTAAACATTTATGATTGATGTAAGTACTAGAGCTGCACGAGCATTATTTTATGGATCACAAGCTTGGAGAATTTTGAGAGAGCAAGCACTTGAACGTGATCACTACGAATGTGTTTGGTGCAGAGAAGAAGGCAAAGTCACAACAGAGAACCTAGAAGTTGACCATATCAAAGAGCTAGAGTTCTATCCAGAGTTCGCTCTTGATCTCGACAACCTAAGAACTCTTTGTAAGGAATGTCACAATAAACGTCACGGCCGTTTTCAATTTCGAAAATCAAAAAAATTGATTGAGAAAAATTTCAGAACAGATGAATTTTGGGGATGACAACACCCCCCGGTCAAAAAAATCCAGTGTTTTTAAGGTTTTGGGAACCGGTGGGAGGGGTTAACTGTCCAAATTTTTAACGAAAAATTAAAGGGGGTGGGGGGTAATGGAAGAATACTCAGAAAAAAATATAAAAGAATTAGAAAATCAGCTACTTTCTAAAATCGGCTATTTTAGTCCTAGAAAAAAGGATGCGATCCAGTACGAAAAAGTGAATCGTTATCTTTATCTCGTCAGACTGCTCTATGAGCTGAAAGCCAAACTTCATGAAGACGGATTGGTCATCACTGTTCACAATGGGCAACAGAGATTCCAAAAAGCGAATTCTCTCATCAAGGAAATCAACACAACCAGCAATCAGCTTTTGGCTATTGAGCGGTCGTTTGATTTTGAGGTGGAAAATTCCCCTGTTGAGAAACCGACGTCTGGAAGTGATCTGTTATGATTTCTCATCCGCTGGTTGATGACTACATCAAAATGGCCGAGAGTGGAGAAATCGTCGTCAACAAAGAAAGAAAGCTGCTGTTTAAAATTATCAAGAAAAAAATCTATCCTCGTGATGATCTATATTTTGATAATGACCTAATTGAGAAATTTATTCGGTTTACGGAAAAGAACTTTTTCCCTCTAGCGAAATACCAGCTTTTCTTGACCCCGTTCATTTTTCTTTTTAGGAAAGAGGACGGGGAGCCACACTTCGACGAGTATCTATATACTTTAGCTCGTGGGGGTGGTAAGAATGGTTTCATGTCTGCCAGATCTTCGTTCTTTATCAGTCCTATCTACCCTATCAGAGATTATGATGTAACTATCACCGCTAACTCTGAGAAACAGGGTAAGGTTTCGTTTGAGGAGGTTTATGAGACTATCCAAAGGCGTGGTCTTGAGGACCATTTCTATCTAACTAAAATGTCTATTACAGGTCGAGCGAACAACTCGGTCTTTTCTTTTCGGACGAATAATCCGAAAACGATGGACTCTGCTCGTGATGGTTGTCTTGAGTTTGATGAGATTCACCAATTTGAAGATGATAAGGCAGTGAAGGTCCAAAGGTCCGGTCTTGGTAAGATTGCTCATGCTCGGACGTTCTACAACGGGACGAATGGGTATGTGCGTGAGGGGTTCTATGACAAGCTGATAGAGAAGTCTATGCAGATCTTGAATGGAGAGGTTGATGATTTCAGGCTATTCCCTTTCATCTGCAAGCTAGACAGTGCGGATGAAGTGGACGACATGAAGAATTGGCCAAAGGCAAATCCGATGTTGGATGAAAGTACTCCTTATGCTAAAAGGCTGCTTGCGAGAACTAAAGCTGACTATGATGACCTTGAGTTGGAACCGTCTGGCCGTCAGGAGTTCATGACTAAACGGATGAACCTTCCTGAAGCAGACCTTGAGAAAGATGTCACCTCTCGAGAAAAGCTAGTTGCTTGTTTGCGTTCTCCTGGTATCGACTTGAAAGGTCGGTCATGTGTGGCTGGTTTTGACTATGCGAGTATTCGAGACTTTGCGAGTGTTGGTTTACTCTTTAAGAATGGCGATGAGTTCATCTGGAAACAACATTCATTTGCACGGAAATCATTTTTGAAAGTTTTCAAGCTAAAAGCGCCTATTGAAGAATGGGCAGAAAAAGGCTTGTTTACAATCGTTGATGGTCCGAGTATTGATCCTCGGCTTTTGATTGCTAAGCTGGAAGAATGGAGAAATCTTTATCAGATTGAGCTTGTATGTGCTGATGGTTTCAGAATGGACTTGTTGAAGCCATTGCTAGAAGAGGCTGGGTTTGAATATGAGTTCTTGAGAAATCCTGGGGCGATTCAATCTAAGGTTGCGCCAATCATCGAAGATGGATTCGCAAATGAGCGATTTATCTTTGAAAATGACAACTCTATGATTTGGTATACGGATAATACCTACGTCAAAGAGGACAAGGATGGCAACAAGCGTTTCTTGAAAAAAGAACCTGTCAGAAGAAAGACGGATGGTTTCCATGCTTTGATAGCTGCTCTCTACAAGCGTGAGCTGGTGCAAGAGTCAAATGTCGGGGAATTCCTAGATATGATTGATAGTTGGGAGTTTTAATTAAAAATAAATTTGGGTGGGTGGTCGGCAGAAATTAAAAGAAAGGAGGAAGAGCATTGGGGTTACTGAATTTATTTAAGCGTGAAGTGCCAGAGGTTGGGTTTGAGTTCGAGGATCTTGAGCGGATGTTTGGAAATCTGCAACTCAAAAGCTTAGCGATTGATAAGTCAGCCGAGTTCATCGCTCGAATTTTTGCTAAGTCAGCATTTAAGTATCAAGAAAACGGTAAGGCTAAGCCTTCTGATTGGGACTATTTGCTGAATGTAAGGCCTAACAAGAACGAATCTGCGTCAGATTTTTGGCAAAAGGTCGTCTATCGGTTGATCACTAAGAATGAGGTCCTAATTTTTCTTACAACTGATGACCAGTTGCTTGTTGCTGATTCTTACACACGGACTAAATATGCTGTTTATGATGATGTGTTTGAGTTTGTAACTTGTAGAGGATATACCTTTGAGAAGCGTTTTCGGATGAGTGAAGTCATTTTCTTACAGTACAACAATAACCGACTGCAAGATTATATTTCTGACTTATTTGCTGATTACGAGAAGTTGCACACTCGTTTGGTCGAGGCCTTGGCTAGGAATAATCAAATCAGAGGAACTCTGAAAACCAAAAATAATGGGAGTTTTGATCAGCAGATGCGTGATAAACTCCAATCATATGCTGATGGTCTTTTTAAATCATTTAGCACCAAGACGATTGCCATTGTTCCAGCTCAAGATGGAATGGAATATTCCGAGCATACGAATACAACAGGGACTTCAAATATTTCTGTTGATGAGTTAAAGAAACTTCGTCGGCAATTTGATGATGAGGTCGCGGACGTCTTAGGGATTCCAACAGCTTTAAGTCATGGCGATATGGCCAATCTTGAAAATAGCCAAAAAATGTTTAATAGTTATTGCTACCAATCACTTGTTAAGAAAATGAGTGATGGGCTTAATTTCGCCTTGGTATCAAGACGGAAATACGAGCGCAATAATCTATTTGTAATCATCGGCGAAGGTCAGAGAGATAAGTTTGCACTTGCTGGAAACATTGATAAGCTTATTTCTTCTGGAGCAATGACTCGAAACGAGGTGCGCTCTGAACTTGGCTTAGAATCTGTCCCTGGTGGCGATAAATTCCTCATCACCAAAAACTATCAACTTGGTGAACAGTTAGAGAAAGGAGGTGAGAAAGAAGATGAAAGTAATTCCGATTAAGGGTACGATTGTATCAAACAATGACAGATGGCTTTACGACTGGCTTGAGTGGGATGCAACCGCTCCGAAAGATGTTGTCCTCCCTGAAAGTGGTGAACCAATTGAGGTTCATATCAATTCGGGTGGTGGAGATGTTTATGCTGGTAGTGAAATCTACACTGCTCTACGCTCGTATCCTGGCGACGTGACCGTGAAGATTGTCGGCATTGCAGCAAGCGCAGCAAGCGTGATTGCAATGGCAGGAGATACGGTTGAAATCAGTCCGACTGCCCAAATCATGATCCACAATGTCTCAACTCAAGTAAATGGAGACCATAATACTCTGCTTCATGAAGCTGGGGTACTAGAAGGGTTTAACAAATCTATCGCTAGCGCTTATGTTCATAAGACTGGAAAAGCTCTAGATGACTTGCTTGGGTTGATGAACAAGACTACCTGGTTTGATGCTGAATCAGCTTTGAATCATGGATTTGTAGACAAGATTATGTTCACAAATGAAGTCGCTCCGACTCTGGTAGCGAGTGAAACTCCTATGATCCCAAGTGATTTTATCGAAAAAATGAGGTCAGCAATGACACCGGATATCGATAAAATCGCTGAGTTGGTGGCTGATAAGCTAGAAGCTCGACAAATTGAAAAAGAGGCTTTCGAAAATAGCGAATTTGTACAGAAGAAATTCAATTTTCCAGAAAGTCCAGAAAATAACACAGACAAGGCTGTTCCTAAAGGGTTCGGTCTTTTTATGTTTTAAGAAAGGAAAAAACAGAATGACAATGCAATTATCTAATCAATTTGAAAAACAACGTCAGGCATTTTTGGATGCCGTTTCAAATGGTGCACCTCAAGAAGAGCAAGCGAAGCTATACAATGACATGATCGAGTCCATGACAAATGAAATGATGGCTCAAGCTCGTGATGCTGCCCGTGAAGAAGTTTCTACCTTGAATCCATACGATGCCAAGTTGACCGCTGAAGCTCGTGAGTTTTTCAATAATATTGAAAAGGCAGCACCTGAAGGGATTGAAAAATTCATCCCGCAAGAGATCATTGACCATATCTTTGAAGATTTGGTGCAAGCTCGCCCACTCCTTCAACATATCGGCCTTAAAAATGCTGGTATTCGCTTGAAATTCCTCAAATCAGAGCAAACAGGCCAAGCTGTTTGGGGTAAAATCAATGGAGAAATCCAAGGACAACTTAAACAAAAATTCAATGAAGAAGAAGCAATCCAACACAAATTGACTGCTTTCGTTGTAATTCCAAAAGATGCTGAAAAATTCGGCCCAGCTTGGTTGGCAAAATTCGTCTCTGTTCAAATCACAGAAGCCTTTGCAGTTGCCCTTGAAGCTGCTTTCTTGAATGGTGATGGGGATAATAAACCTATCGGACTTACTCGTACTCTTACAGGAACTGTTTCAGGCGATCATACAACTCATGATGAAAAAACAGCTCAAACTACTAAGTTGACTTTTGCCGACTCAGCAACCGTAGTCAAAGAATTGACAAAAGTATGTAAATACCATTCAACAAAAGCTGATGGCACTACTCCAGTTGCAGTTGAAGGCAACCTTGTAATGGTTGTTAATACAGCCGATGCTTGGGATGTGAAGAAACAATACACTTCATTGAACGCCCAAGGAACCTACATCACTGCAATGCCATTCAACATTATCTTGGTAGAATCTGTGGCGCAGATGGCTGGTAAAGTAACTACATTTGTCAAAGGTCGCTACGATGCCTTTGTCGGTGGTGGTATTTCACTTGGTCGCTACACAGAAACCTATGCTTTGGAAGATTTGAATCTCTACACTGCTAAGCAATTTGCTTACGGTAAGGCTCACGATGAGAAGACTGCGGCAGTCTGGACTCTACAACTTCCACAAGCCTAATCTAGGAGTTGAATCATGACTCCAGAAGAACAACTTCATCCACTCCTTAAAACTTTCAAGGAGCGGATGAGGATTTTTCATACTGGAGAGGATAACAACCTCTCTAAAATGTTGGAAAGTTCTGAATCAGCCATCCTCAGTCTGGTCGGTAGCAAGGACTCTGCTGATCCACGAGTGAGAGAGCTTATTTTAGAACGTGCTCGATATGTCTACAATGACCAAGTTGAATTTTTCTACGGAAACTTTCAAGGAGATTTGATGGCATTATCACTAGAAAATTACAAATTGGAGGAAAAACATGATTAAGGTTTTAAAAGGCTTTTACGACATCAAAGAAGGGGTGTTTCGTTCTGTTGGCCAAGAATTTGAAGAGTCAAAAGAGCGTTTCAATGAAATCAACGAAGCGTTACCTGGCTTTGTTGAATGGGAAGACAAACAATCAGAAGTAACAATGTCTGATGTCCTATCAGACTAATCGTCCCAGCTATCGATATAAAAAGCCAGAGGCTCAAAACGGAGACCTGAGAACCCCCTTGACTTTCTATACTTCTAAAGTCGAGGAGGGGCTTCATGGTCGTGATGTGAGTCACGAGAAGGCTTTTTTTACGATGGGCCAAGTTTACTCTCCTAGCTTTAAAGATATCGAGATTGCGACTGGTAAGTCGATGAAAGCTAAGATGACTCTGAAAATTCGTGATCCTTTGTCTGATTATCAGCCGAAGAATGAGCATTTTGTCGAAGTCGGAGACAGTCGTCTCAGTGGTGAAAAATGGCAAATTATCGATGTGCGTCCTGATTTTGACAATCGGGATTTTTTGATAGTTGTTATCGGTGGTGGTCAAGATGTCTAGTGGTGCAGAATTGAGAGGCATTGACGATGTTCTTAGAAACCTTGAAGCCCGTCTTGGTGACACAAAGGTCAAACGTGCTACGAGTCGAGCCTTGAAGGCAGTCGCAAACGAGACTCTAGAAGAGTTCAAAGGTGCTCTGCAGGTCTACAAAGATACTGGAGAAACTATCGAAAGTGCTACTGCTGGACGTGTGACTGGTCTTGCTGCTGGCGTCCCTGTTGTGAAAATTGGTTTTGGTGAAGGCTCTCGTTGGCGCTTGGTTCACTTGAATGAGTTTGGGTATTCCAAAAATCCACATCCGAGAGGTTTCGGTGTTATCAGACGCTTCTCAGAGGCTCATGCTAAGACCTACAAATACAGGGTGGCTAGCCATTTGAAGATAGGAGGGTTTTAGTTGGTCAAAGATAAGTTTAATGAACTCTATGAGACATTGAAAAAAGATGAAACTTTAGCTGGAATCAGTATCAAATCTTTTAAACGTCCAGACACGCTACCAAGCAATGAGACAAGTATCGTCATTAGACCAGTTGGTCCGCCGATGCAAACAGTTCATGGAAGTAATACGAGTCTGGCTAAGACATTTCTCTATCAGGTCAATGTAGAGTCTAAAAATTATATGGAGTGCAAAGAACTCCAAAGAAAAATCGAAAAGATTATGGAAGACCATGGATTTTATCAAACCGTTGGTGGTTTGGATGAATGGATTCCAGAAATCAAACGCTATGTAGATGCTCGAACCTACAAGGGTAAGAGTGCTCTATATGAAGAATACTAAATTAAAGAAAGAGGTGCTATAAATGGCATTGGTTGGTTTTAAACGTATGACAATTCGTGTGTTGGATGGAAATGCTAATCCGACACTCGGAGAAAACCTTTTTGTAATTGAAGGTCAAACTGGTAAAGGTGCGACTCGTACCGCTAAAATTTCAGGTCTTGCAAGTGATCCAGTAAAAACATATGGTAGTGATGTCGCTTACCACGTATCAAACCGTGGTGTTGGCGATGTGAAGATGGAACTGACTGCGGTTGATATTCCTTCAACAGTACTCGCTAAAATCCTAGGACATCAAGTCAAAGATGAAATTATTGGTATTGGAGCTGATACAGTTGCTCCATACTGCGCTGTTATGCTTGAGTCTCAGACTGCAAATGGGACTCAGGCACAAGTCGGATTCTTCAAAGGACAATTCTCAATGGACGCTGAAGAACTTGAAACGCTTAAAGATAAGCAAGAAGAACTTCCAGATGACAGCTTGAGTTTCGCTGCTATTGCAAGTGATGACACTGAAACAAATGGTCTTTACTATGTGAAATACATTGGTAAAGATGATGCTAAGCTCAAAAAATTCAAAGGGCAACTTAAAATGGTTGCTGCAGGGTAGGAAGAGGGCGCAAGCTCTCTTTTTATCTTTTTTCTAGAAAGGAAAGTATATGGCTAAGGTTAAATTTTTAATTAAAAATGAGAAAGGTCAAGATGTTCAAAAGACCAGTAAGGAAATTACTACTAAGGACTATCGTGACTACCTGATTCTCAATGAAGCATTATCTTCTGACTTGTCTGAAGTTGAAAAACTAGACAAGCAATTGGAATTCATCGCCTCATTGTTTGAAGATTTGGAAGTGGAAGAACTTTTGAAATACACAGATATGGCGGATATTTTTGCGGTATTTGCAGACATCTACTCTCATCTGGTGGGTGATGTTGACCCAAAGGAGAAAAAATAAAGCCAAGTGAAGCACTAAAACGGTTTTATAGCTTTGTCAAGCAAGCTACTGAGGGTCCATACGGTATGAGTATCCGTGATGTTATGGATACGAGCTGGGAGGACCTAATGGGTGTTCTTGGTGAAACCGAATCTGCTAAAGCTGAGGAAGTCATGGATCTTGCTGACTTTCTAGAAATGATTTAAAAAGGAGGATTTGAATGGCAGGTGGAACGCCGTTAGGTCAAATGTATATCGAGCTAGGGCTGGACGTGTCGAAGTTCAATCCTACTCTAAATGGTGCTAAGAATGCGGTTAAATACTTTCAAAGCAATGTAAAGGCGCTAGACAGCTCCCTTAAAAATAATGGGAAAAACACAGACTTGCTTCAAGCTAAGTATAAGACACTTAGCCAAGCGATTGAAGCGCAAAGAAAAGTCTTGGACCAGATGAAGAAAAGTTTTGATACTCTCGAACCTGGTACAGCTAAATTTGATAAGGCCGCTGCTGAGATTGAACGTGAGAATGCTAAGCTGGCAGCCATGGAAGGTCAACTCCGTAACGTGCAACAAGCTCTGATTGCAGTTGGTAAGGAGAATAGCTTTGCGAACCGTATCAATAAATTTGGAGACGGCCTTATCAAAAGTGGCGATAAAATCAAGACTTTTGGTGATAACGTTTCGAGCTTGGGAGGTAAGTTGACTACTGGCTTAACCCTTCCTTTAGTTGCTAGTGTTGGACTTGTCACGAAAGCTGCGTCTGACTATGAATCTGCTTTTGCAGGTGTTAAGAAAACGGTAGACGAGACCGCAACCGTATCTTACAAAAACTTATCTGACGGTATTCGTCAGATGGCTAAAGAATTGCCAGCTAGTGCGGTTGAAATTGCAAATGTCGCTGAAGTTGCCGGTCAGTTAGGTATCAAGGCAGAGGACATCCTCACATTCTCACGTACCATGATTGATATGGGCGAATCAACAAACTTGAGTGCTGAGGATGCTGCGACCGCTATCGCTAAGATTGCGAATATCCTTGGTTTGACATCAGACGAATACAAACGATTTGGATCATCTGTTGTTGACTTAGGTAACAACTTTGCTACTACCGAGCGTGATATCGTTGAAATGACCAACCGTTTGGCGGCTGGTGGTAAGCTGGCTGGTCTAACTGCTCCAGATATCCTTGGTCTCGCTACTGCGATGAGTTCGGTTGGTATTGAGGCTGAGGCTGGTGGTACTGCAATGACTCAAACTCTTACTGCTATCGGTAATGCGGTTTCATTGACAGGCAAGGGCGCAGCGGATGACTTGAACCTTATCGCCAAAACTGCTGGAATGACCTCAGAGGAATTCCAACAGGCTTGGAAAGAGAAACCGGTCGTTGCTTTGCAATCATTTATCAAAGGGCTCAAGGACGCACAAGAAAAAGGCGTGAACATGAACGCTATTTTGGCACAACTTGGAATGACGGGTATCCGACAAAGTAACATGCTGAAATCCTTAGCTCTAGCATCTGATAAAATGGGCGATGCTGTTGATCGTTCAAACAAGGCTTGGAAAGAGAATACTGCTCTGACCAATGAAGCCAATAAGCGTTACGAGACCACAGAATCTCAATTGAAGATGTTCAAGAACCAGGTAACGGACTTGGCCATTGAGTTTGGAGGGCCACTTCTAAAGGCTCTACGTGATGGTCTAAAGGCTGGTAAGCCTTGGATTGATACACTCGCTAAAATGGCTAAACAGTTCAGTTCTATGTCTGAAGAAGAACAAAGAAACGTTCTCATGTGGGCAGCATTGACTGCTGGGGCAGGACCGGCTTTAACACTTTTTGGTAAAGGTATTGGAATTATTGGAAGTTTGACAAAAGGGATTGGATGGCTTACTAAAGGAACTAGTAAAGCAGTAGGTGGCATCTCCTTAATGCACAAAACTTTCCAAGCTTTTAGAACAACCGGGAATCTATCCTCTGCTTTTAAATTGGCATCTGGTGGAGCGGTAGCGCTTGGGAATGCAACAGCATCAGCTTCGACGTCTACTGGTCTCTTGACAACTGCAATGAGTGCCCTCTCAAATCCTTTAGGATTGACAGTCGCTGGTCTTGCCATTGCGACAGCTGCTGCTGTTCATTTTGGCAACGAGAAAGATAAGGCTCGTATCAAGACTGAAGAGTTTGGCTCTCAGCTAAGCGATACTGCTAGAGGAGAATTGCGAAGTTTTCAAAAGACAGTTGATGAAACCAGTACTGCTGTCGCAAACTTTGGGACTCATGCTGGAGATGCTGAAAAGGTATCTGGAGCCTTTAAAAAGCTCTATGAAGAAGTTGCTGCTGCTGCAGATAAGACCAACAAACGAATGGAAGAGTTGGGGGCTAAGTGGGGGCTTAGTGAGGACGATATTGCAAAAGCCAAGGAAAGAAATGGCCAAGTAGTATCTAACACTGAGGCTATGATGAATCAAATTAATGAGATTTATCAGCGACACAATGGTGATGCGAGCAAGTTCTCTCAAGAGGAGAAAGAAATCATCCTGAACAATCAGAATGAGATGATTAAGGCTAAGTTAAAGTTGATGAGTTTGTCGGAAGAACAACAAACAGCAGCACTTCAAGCCTTAAATGGTAAAATCAGCTCACTCAACGAAACACAGTTAAAACATACTAGAGATGTTTTAAAACAGGCTATGGATGAAGAAAAGAAACTCTACGAGAACTCAAAGAGTGAGTGGAAAGAGTTGCTTGATGGAAAAGCAATAGATCAAGAAACTTACAACAAGAAAATGCAAGATCTTGAAGCTAAGCATACTCAAACGATGGAAGCTCTGGGAAGTAAGTATTACCAGGTCATGCGAAATCTTGACGATAAGGTGAAAGCTCGAACTGGCCAAAGTTGGAACTACTGGGAAGAAGCCAAGAAAGTTCTGGAGGAGTACGGCCTATCCTATGAAGAAATCGGGAAGAAAGCTGCAGAAGCCTCTCAAAAGGTAGGTAATTCACATAGTATCCTTGCTAACTACACCAGTGAGATGAACAAGGAAGTGAAAGAGGCTAACGATGCATGGTCGTTGCTGGTCGGTAACATTGATAAGAATGGGAATTTTCAAGTAAAATCCAATGTGAAAGAAGTCATCGGAGAGGCTGCCAAATCTGCGGAAGGTTGGGAACAATTGCAGTTCATTGCTAAGACTGCGGAAATCAACTCAAATGCTCGTGTGACTATTGCTGAGGCTCTTGTCGAATCTGGTAAATGGAAAGACATGACCCTCGAAGAGAAACAAGTAATCGTCAAGAACCAAGCTGGGTTACAAGCCATCTTTGATAGTGAAACCCATCTTAAAACATGGAACAGTATGCCAGCCGAAGTCAAAGAACTCCTCATGAAGAATACAGACATCATGAACAAGGCGGAGGAAGCCTCAAAGGCTCTGTCTAATTATGAAGCTCTGAAACCAAAACAGAAGGAGTTGCTGGCTAATGATGAAAGCGTCCGAAAAGCAGTCGCTCGCTCAACTGATACTTTGACAACCTGGAATGCCACGACTCCATTTACAAAAGATTTGAAGGCTGACCCTACGAATATTTTGAACAATGGTCAGTTATCTATCGATAAGATTACAGCCTGGAATTTCGCATCTGCTGAGACGAAGTCTTTGGATGCGGTGGATAATACGAGCGCAGCTGTCGGAAGTGCGATTTTGAGTGTTAATTCACCTAAGCAAGAAACTCCCATCAATTTGTTTGCTGCTGACCAAACGGGCGGTGTGCGAAATGAGACGAGTGCTGCTATTAACGCTATCAAGCAGTACGACCCAGTGAATATCCTTGCTAAAAATGGCACTAATGACACTGTCAGCGAGGTCAAAAGTGGCGTCAATGGCATACAAGATAAAACTGTTACTATTAACGCCCGAGATAATGCATCAGGTGTTCTTTCAGGTATTAAGAGCTGGATTGATAGCGTGACCGGTAATTTCTTTACGAATATCTTTGCGAGCAAACATGCCCACGGGACTAACTATCACCCGGGCGGTCTTGCTATCGTCAACGACCAAAGGAACAGCAACTATAAAGAAATGGTTACTCTGCCGAATGGTCGGAGTTTCATCCCACAAGGTCGGGATGTCCTACTCCCTCTTCCAAAAGGTTCTAAGGTCTTGCGAGCTGATAAGACTAGACGTTTGATGCGTGAGATGGGTGTTCCGAAATACGCTTCTGGTATCGGGATTCCGAGCGATGCGAAATTCCTCCGTGAAATGGAAGAAGCGCAACGTAATATCACAATTCAGACTGCAAGTGTTCAGAACGGGCAAGGTACAGACAAAATCGTGTCTGAGATGGCGATTCTGAGAGCGAGTTTAGAAAAATTGCTTACTGCCATCCTTAACAAGGACACAAACGCTTATCTGGACAGCTCAAAAGTTACGGATATTGTTACTAAGACTCAGAAAGAGCGTGAGAAAATGCTACTAAGAATGAAAGGGGTAATTGAATGAGCGAAGTGACTATGCGTTTTAATAAAACAGATTTACGAGAGTTTATTCAAATCCATGACATCCAACGAGATATTGGGAATAATCGCTCTATCTCTATCGATCATGCTCCAAGAATTGGCGTGAATATCCAGCAACAAACTATTGATGCAAAATATATCAAGGTGGACTTCTCTATCTGGTCCAAAGACAGAAATACCCTCAAGCACAAGCTTGCGGGTATTTTTAATGTGGATGCTCCTAAGGAGTTGACCTTTTCAGATGAGCCAGACAAGTATTATCTGGCCATGGTAATCGATGATATCTCTATGCAAGAGGCAAGTGGGAGACGTTCAAACGGCTCTATTAAGTTAATCGTTCCTGATGGCGTGGCCCATAGTTCAGCCTATAAACGATTTGATAGTGATAAAAACGCAACTAGTAAATCAGGAAAAATGGTGTTTGATCTTATAAATAATGGCTCGGAGGCTGCATTTCCAATCGTTAAAGTCAAACACAATGCTGAGAATGGGTATATCGGTCTAGTTAATCAAAATGGCACCTTAGAAATTGGGAACCGTGAAGAAGCCGATACCGAACCATCGCAAAAATCAGAAATCTTACTTGATTTTAGAGGTGAAAAAATCACAAATGGACTGGCTAGCGCAGTAAAGAACCAAGCCATCACAAATGACCGGACAGAGTATATTGTCGGGACAGCTGAAATGATTAATCTTTGGGAACGTCCACACGTTAGATTGAAAGATTTACGAGGTGAAACTAAATTACACAACTACGCTACAAGTTTGACCTGGGCAATCCCTAATGATAGCACAGGCAGCACAGGGTCCCTGAATGATTATTTTTGGTGGAGACAAGTTTTTTGGTCTGAAGCTAATAATCAATATGGTTTCATCAAGGTAACAGTATCAGATGAAGCAGGTCAATTTTTGTATGGTGTTGAGACCTTTAAGCGGTCGCTAGGTTCTGAATGTGAGTTTAATTTTTTAGCTAGTGATGGTCAAGGTGGATATAGGATTCTAAAGCGCTGGAATTTTGATGGAACTACAACTGGAGATATCAATCCCTTTAGTGTAGCAAAAGGGTGGTCAGATTTAAAACGGAATGATGGCAAGGTACAAGTTTTTTATCAAGGATCATACTCTACTTTTATCATTCCAGAGATTGAGGGTAAAAAGTCTGCAAAAATTCACATTACAATTGGAGCGTACAGAGATAATCCAATCGTCTCTCACATGTATCTTGATGAATTGTACTACCGCAAAGATTTTGTCCCAACAACAAATGACATCCCAAATCGTTTTCCAATCGGATCGAATGTTCTAATCAATAGCGAAGATGACACGGTCTATATCGATGGAATAGCAAAAGCTAACGAGATTGTCGATGGGTCGCAATGGTTGTCCATCCCTCCAGGCAAATCAAAATTAGAGTTGTACTTTTCTAGCTTCATTAAAAAACACCCGACAGTAACAATTGAATTTGAAGAAAGGTGGCTATAATGCTTTTAACGATTCACGATGCAAACTTGCAAAAGGTTGCTTTTGTTGATAATAGTAAGCAGAACACGCTTAATTATTATAACGATACATGGTCAAGAGATATGCCAACAGGGTCCTCAACTTTTGAGTTTACAGTCTTTAAGAAAGCAATTCAATCAGACACAGCTTCATCAAAGGCCTACCAGCATCTAAACGAACGTGCTTGGGTGTCATTCCGACACAATGGACGTACCTATCTCTTTAATGTGATGTCGGTGGAAGAGAACGAGCAGACAATCAAATGCTATTGTGAGAATCTCAATCTTGAATTGATTAATGAGTTAGTAAATCCTTACAAAGCAACTAGAGCGATGACTTTTGCAGAATATTGCAAAGAGATGGCTTTATTGAACTATGCTCATCTCACTATTGGAATTAACGAGATTTCAGACCAGCAACGTGTCATTGAGTGGACGACACAAGAAACAAAACTTGCTCGTTTGCTTAATCTCGCAAAACAATTCAATGCTGAGATTGAATTTGACACACAACTAAAAGCAGATAGCACGATTAAGAAATTTACTGTAAACATATATCACGAACACGACGATACACACCAAGGAGTTGGCCGCATCAGGAATGATGTGGTTTTAAAATACGGTAAAAATATTAGTTCTATCACCCGAAAAGTGGATAAGACAGGTATTTTCAATACAATCCGGCCAACTGGGAAAATGCCGACCGTGGAAGTCGAAGATAGTGGAGAACGTCATTTGTCTAGCCAGAGAGTGAAAAATGCGGATGGTTCGATAACTGAAACGATCATTCGCACAGCACCCGATGGGACAAAGAGCAAGACTATTGTCCACACTAAAGTCACAAAACTGGCTGATAAAACACGCATTACAACGACCACAACTACTCGTTCAGATGGATCTATCGAACAAACGGTTACAACAAGTAAAAAAGGTGGACCATCTAATACTGAGAGACGAATCATAAAACCTCCTAAGAAAAAAGAGAAAGAAAACGAGCCTGAAAAAGAGGTTCTGACTATTGAAAACTTGGGAGATTGGTCTATCAAAAACGAGAGGGGAGAATTAGAGTTTTATCAAAGAGGGCAACAACTGTACGCCCCATTATCCATGCAACTTTATCCCTCAACTTTCACATCAGCAACAGCTGAGGACCAGTGGACAAGACGAGACTTCGACTTTGACACAGACGAGCCAAACGAGTTGAGACGACTTGCTTACCTGAAACTCAAGCAACATTGCTACCCGGCCATCACCTATGAAGTAGATGGCTTTGTGGACGTAGAAATCGGGGACACAATCCAGATTTATGATGATGGTTTTAGTCCTGCTTTAATTGTAAAAGCACGAGTTACAGAACAGAAAATCAGCTTTACAAATCCGGCAAGTAACAAGACCACTTTTGCGAATTTCAAAGCGTTAGAAAACAAGCTGTCAGATGGTATTCAAGCAGCCTTTGAGCGACTTTTCGAAGCATCCAAGCCCTACACTATCAAGCTGGCTACGGATAATGGTGTAGCCTTTAAAAATGGCCAAGGTCAGACGATTGTGACCCCTACTTTGATGAGAGGGAACAAGGTCATCAATAGCGGATGGCGCTGGGTAGTGGATGGTGTAATCAAAGCCACAAGCCCTAGTTACATTGTGAGGGCTGCTGACATCAACCAAAAGATGGTTTTGACGGTGTCAGCATGGATTGATAACAAAGAGGTAGCGTCCGAGCAGTTGACTCTTATCAATACGTCTGATGGTCTCCAAGGTCAAAAAGGGGACACAGGACCGAAAGGTGACCCTGGTCCTAAAGGTGACAGAGGAGAAAAAGGCGAAAAGGGAGACCGTGGACTCCAAGGTCTCCAAGGTTTACAAGGTCCAAAAGGTGACCAAGGTATCCCTGGCCCTAAAGGCGCTGACGGCCGTACACAGTACACTCACATTGCCTACGCTGATACTATCTCAGGTAGTGGATTTAGCCAGACTAATGATGACAAGGCCTATGTAGGGGTCTATGTTGATTTCAACTCAACTGACAGCGTCAATCCTGCTGACTATCGCTGGACGAGGTGGCGTGGTCGTGATGGCGCTGATGGTCTACCAGGTAAACCTGGAGCAGATGGAAGAACACCTTACGTTCACTTTGCTTATTCTGACAATGAGGATGGTTCTGGTTTGACACTGACAGATAACGGACAGCGTTATTTTGGTCATTATTCAGATTATGAAAAACCTGATAGCTCGGAAAAAACTAAATACAAATGGGTTGATCGTTGGGCTAAAGTTGAGATTGGCGGAAGGAACCTCTTTCTTAATTCACTATTCAAACGTAGTCTAAGAGAACGATACTCAACTTACTATTTAGATGATAGTCAGGAGCAAACGCAAGGACAGCTCACTTTGAGCATAGATACTACTAGCAAATTCAGAGGAGCTAATACTTTGAAAATTGTATCTACTTATAGTGGCAAAGCGACTAATCAAAAAGTTACGTTTAGAACCGGTGGCGATACACGTTTAGGCACCGTTGACGAGATGAAAAACAAATCTGTTAGGTTTAGTTTTTGGGCGAAATCCACTGTCAATAATACGAATTTTCAAGCTAGAGCAGGATACAGAAACACTGTTCAAGGTGTCTCGTTGACCACCGATTGGAAATTTTATGACATTGAGTTGACGAAAAAAGAAAACTCAAATGCAACTAATGAGCTGATTTTACACGTATTTACCGCTGCTACTGTTTGGATTGCCTTTCCAAAAGTAGAGGTAGGAACAGTCTCTACAGACTTTTCAGAAGCTACTGAAGATATCCAGAGAGACATTGACTCTAAAGCAGACCAAGGCCTGACTCAGGAGCAAATCAATGCGCTCAATGAGAAAGCTGGAATTATTCAGGCTGAGCTTGAGGCTAAAGCTAGTGCTGACACGCTTGATAACTGGATAAAGGCTTATAAGGACTTTGTCAAGTCAAACGAGACAGCAAGGTTACAAGCTGAGAAAGATTTGATTGCAGCTAGTCAGCGTGTCTCTAATATTGCTAAGGATCTTGGAGAATTATCTGACCGCTGGAATTTCATTGATACTTACATGAGCTCTAGTAATGAGGGCCTTGTAATTGGTAAGAATGATGGTAGCTCTAGCATGATGTTCAACCCTAACGGACGAATTTCAATGTTTAGCTCTGGTGTAGAGGTTATGTATATCAGTCAAGGGGTCATCCACATTGAGAACGGGATTTTCTCTAAGACTATCCAGATTGGACGTTTTAGAGAGGAACAATATCATATCAACCCTGACATGAATGTCATCCGCTACGTTGGATAGAAAGGAGTAAAATGCCTAGATTTAGTAATTCAAGTAACAGCTTATATTTGAATGTGTATATTGATGAAGTTTCAACAGACATTTCAGCGAACACCTCAACCATCAACTGGCAGTTGACAGTTAGCCGCTATACGTACTATCACACGTTCAATAAACAGGGGGACAGCACGTTGTCTCTAACTTTAGACGGCCAAAATGTGCACTCTAGCAATCCAGTTTGGGAAGTCTGGGACGGCGAGGTCACTCTCGCTAGTGGTTCAAGCACAATCTCACATAACTCAGACGGTCGCAAGACACTGCCGTTCTCATGTACGTTCAATCCTAACAATGGTTTACATGAAACCATCACAGTTTCAGGAAATCTCGGTCTGACTGCTATCCCACGCTCAAGCTCTGTAAGCGTGAGCGCTGGGATCATTGGTAGTGCGGTTACTATCAACATCAATCGTCAAAGCTCAAGTTTCAAGCACACAGTGCGGTATGCTTGGGCAGGTAAGTCAGGGACGATTGCAACGAATGTAGACACATCCACAACGTGGACGATCCCTCTTGATTTTGCCAATGACATCCCAAACTCAGCGAGTGGCACAGGGACTGTCTTTGTCGATACCTACTCAGGCTCTACCAAGACAGGCACACAGTCAACCACACTGACGGCTAGCGTGCCAGCAAATGTAAAACCCACATTTACAGGGATTTCATTGTCAGACTTGAACGGTGCTGCTCAGAACCTTATCCCAAGCGGTAACACGTTCATTCAGGTCATCTCTAATATCAAAGTAGCGTTTAATGGCGCAGTTGGTTCCTACGGCTCATCAATAACTGGATACTACGCTGAAATCGTTGGCAAGAACCAATCCACAAGCTCGAACGGTGGGAGCTTGGGCATTATGAATTATCATGGCACAATCAAAATCAGAGCTAGCGTCTCTGACAGCCGTGGTAGATGGTCTGATACTAGAGAGGTATCTGTAACCGTGCTTGAGTATTTTGCTCCTGCTCTTAGCTTTAGCATAGCAAGAACGGGCTCAACCTCTAGCACATTGACCGCTACGAGAAATGCCAAAATAGCACCTCTAATAGTTGCAGGAAGTCAAAAGAACTCAATGACCTTGACATTCAAGGTTGCTCGGCTTGGGACTACTAATTTTCAAGTAGACACGGGACCAGCTACTGGCTCCTGGACAAGTATCTCAAACCTAGTCAATTCTCAGGCTAATCTTGCAGGCAATTATCTAGCTAATCAGTCATGGGTTGTCATAGGCACGTTAGAGGACAAATTCACACGGTCTGATTTCATGGTCAACGTAGCCACAGAGAGCGTGGTTTTGTCTTATGACAGATCAGGAGTTGGGGTCAACAAAATCCGTGAGCAGGGCGCTCTTGATGTCAAAGGGGACATCTTTGCTAACAACAAGCCCA
>CAUVMH010000012.1:0-30544 GCA_963552835.1 uncultured Streptococcus sp.
TAGGGACAGGGCGTGTATTTGTTAGAGTCTATAACAATGCCAATAAATGGGCTCCAACGCAATGGAAAGAGATTGCTACCAAAGATGACTTGCAGAAAATTGCTACAAGAAAGATTGAGCTAGGATGGTATGTGAACGGCACTGCTACAAGAAATGGCAACGTGGTCACAATTTCAACAGAAAGAAAAATCACAAATATCAACACGGTTTCAGATTATCGAGAAGTCAAGGAAACAATACCCGCTGGATTTAGACCAGCTCAAGAGGTTAACTTTATCTTACAAGGATTGTCTGACTCAACAGTAACTGGAACAGCTATCTTGCACCTTGCAACAGATGGGAAAATCCGTCTTACAAGTAAATCTCAAGGAAATAAGTATTGGACAGGCACAATAACTTATATTACAAATGACCCTTACCCTTAATAACTGAAAGGAATATATATGAAACTAGAATATGGGACAAAGTCCTTGGAATATGACGGCAGTGGAACAGCATCAGCTACCAAGGTCACACTTGTCAACTCAAATGGCGCTATCGTGCCTATCTTGCTACCAGCTGATAAAATCAGCTTGTCCAATACTGAACTCTTTGAGTTGGCACTCGAGGCTCTTTATCAGGAAAACTTCCCTCAGCGTGCTGAAAAGGAGAAGTTTAACCAGGTAGAGGCGCAACTCAAACAAAATAAAGAAATGACTGTCAAGATGGAACAGGCAACCGTAGAAAACAAAGAAAACCTTTATGCGGTTTCAACTATCACTGAGGTCTTGAGTGCCGTGGTAGTATCTCAAAATGGTGGCATGCCTACCTTTGCCTATGAAAAAGTAGCAAATTTCATCAAACCTCTTATAAAAAGCAACCGTTACACAAACGGAGCCATCATTGCCATGTCTTATCCGTTTGAAAATAATGCTAAATGGCCAAAGGGTACGCAGACTATCTTTATGTTTCAAATGAGAGCAAACGAGGGGTTCACATACAAAGACCAAGCGCTCTCTGATATGCTGCAGCAAGGTGTGCTGACCGTGGTCATGCCACGTATTGATTAAGGGGGATATATGCAAATCGAATTTTTCAATTTTTTAAGAAGTGTTGTCCAGACTGAGGACGGTCTGGTCTTGTACGCTCTAGCTTTGATTGTTTCGATGGAAATCATTGATTTCTTGACAGGAACAATTGCTGCTATTGCAAACCCTGACATCGAGTATAAGAGTAAAATCGGCATTAACGGACTCCTTCGCAAAATTTTAGGGGTCCTTTTGCTGATGATTCTTATCCCGATGTCTGTCCTACTGCCTGAGAAGACGGGCTTCGCATTCTTGTATTCAATTTACCTCGGATACATCGCATTTACTTTTCAATCACTCATTGAAAATTATCGCAAACTAAAAGGAAATGTTACTCTTTTTCAGCCAATTTTAAAAGCGTTTCAGCGCTTACTTGAAAAAGACGAAGATAAAAATAAAGGAGAATAACACATGATTAACTGGAAAGTACGATTTAACTTTAAAAATAAAACATTCTTATTGCGAGTGGCATTCGCACTAGCTTTGCCAATTCTCGCATATTTCAATCTTAAACTGGAGGACTTGGTCAGTTGGGGAGTCATTTTAGACTTGCTTGGCAAATTCTTTGCGAACCCTTATCTTGTGGGGTTGACAATTGTAAATATCCTAAATATCATTCCAGATCCAACAACTGCAGGAATTTCTGATAGCAAACGTGCACTCGAATACTACGAACCAAGCGAAGACTAGGAGAGAACAATGAAGAAAAACGACTTATTCATCGACGTATCCAGCCACAACGGCTACGACATCACAGGGCTATTGGAGCAGATGGGAACAACTAACACGATTATCAAAGTGTCAGAAAGTACAAGCTACCTAAATCCGTGCTTGTCCGCTCAAGTAGAGCAGTCAAACCCTATCGGATTCTATCACTTTGCCCGTTTTGGCGGAGATAGTGAAGAAGCTGAAAGAGAAGCACGCTATTTTCTTGACAACGTACCGAAAGCCGTTCAATATCTGGTGCTAGACTATGAAGACGACGCAAGCGGGGACGTACAAGCAAATACAAGCGCATGTTTACGCTTTATGCAAATGATTGCCGAAGCTGGGTATAAACCTATTTATTATAGTTACAAACCTTTCACGCTTGAAAATGTGGACTATCAGCAGATTTTAGCAGAGTTCCCAAACAGCCTTTGGATTGCCGGGTATGGTTTGAATGATGGTACAGCTAACTTTGAATATTTCCCATCCATGGACGGGATTCGCTGGTGGCAATACTCTTCAAATCCGTATGACAAGAACATTGTTTTACTAGATGACGAGGAAGCTAAGCCAAAATGGAAAAAGAATGATACTGGATGGTGGTATGAATACCCTGACGGATCTTATCCAAAAGAAGAGTGGGAAAAGATTGATGGTACCTGGTACTACTTCAATGAGAGAGGTTATTCAATAGCTTCTCGCTGGTTGAAGGATGATGGTAAGTGGTATTATCTCAAAGAAAATGGCGCCATGGCCATTGGTTGGGTGTTTGTGAATGGCAAATGGTACTATCTTGATGTTTCAGGAGCGATGGTCACTGGCTGGGTTCAATACAAGGACAAACTATACCATCTCAAAGAAGAGAACGGGGCAATGTCTTCAGAAGAACTTGTTAAAGTTGAAGGTGGCTGGTACTACGTCAACGAAGATGGAAGCCGTTCAGACAAACCAGCACTTGATGTATTACCTGATGGACTAATTGTTACCACTAAATAATGTTTTTAAAATAAAGAAAGGAAAATTTCTAAAATATTGTTCTAATTGTTTAACCGCAGGCTTAGGCTTGCGGTTTTTTTGTTTGTTCAAAATAGAAAAAGCAGTGACCGAAATCACTGCTTTACCCATTATAAATTATTTTAGAACTCTAATAAGTTACTTTCTACGACTGCCTCAAGTGCTAGAGATTTTTTCCCTTGGTCTACAAAATTAATGGTGATAGTGTTGTCTTTGATTTTGGTTACTTTACCAGTTCCAAATGATGGGTGTTTAACTGTTGAACCTACGACTCCCTTGTGAGACTCAATCCATTCTTTGACTTTCTCATTTTCTTCCTGAGGCTGAAGAAGACCAAACTGTTTCATCAATTCGACTGCCTCAAAATATCCATCTACAAATGTCTGTTTGAAATCTGACCCCATAGACAGCTCTGAGCGTTTTACAGGTTCGCCAAGCCCTAGCATTAGTTTAATAGCTTTCAAAATGACGTCATCAGGGACGTTGCGACTATCAAGCTGCCCACCAACTGCGTCACCATAAACACCGTAGAAATGGCCATCTTCGCCATCAATACCATAAATATCCATAATATTACTTGTACCAAGATTGCAATAAACTGCACCATCTTCATTTACAATAGCATACGCTACATCGTTATTTTTAATTTCTTCAAGTAGTTGTTTTGCGTTTTCCATTTCTAGCTCCTTCGCATAGTTTTGTAATTTTTCTGCTGTCAATAAAGACATTTTGTCCAAATTCGTTTTTCCACTTCTAAGGTCTGAGACTGTTGTCCAAGGTAAATCTGCTCCTTTAGCGATTGCGCTTGTGCTTTTTTTGCTTCTTAATACTTTTTCTATTTGCTTTCTCATCTTTTTGCCCTCTTAAATAAAAATAACTCATTAAAACGATCAGTATATTTATAATTAAAATTTCCATGTTATTGTTCCTATTTTATGGTATAATAGGGAGTGAGGGGAGTGGTAGCTCCCCTATTCCCAAGGCGATTACTTAAACTTGCGAGGTCTAGGTTTTCGCTTTTTTTCTTTGCTCCAAATGTTATATGTAGCATATGCACCAGTTAGAGCTGTGATGTAAGCTGGCCCGTTATCAATTAGCTTTTCAACCAATCTGAGCCAATCATCTTTGTCCATTTTCCTCACCTCCTTTCCTTATCTTGATTATATTATATCACGGTACACCGAGAAAGTCAAGCGTTTTGATAAAGTTTTTTTACTTTTTTTCAAAAAAAAATAGGTGTCTTCTTGAAAGTAGTACTCCTTTTAAGACAAAGAAAAAAACAGTGACATTACTCACTAATTCTTTTGTAAACTATTAAAACTAAATTGCAGCCTTCTCAACTATACGGGCAAAGGTTAGTATGAAAATGAATACGAAGATGAATACGATTTAAAAAAATGAAGAAAATCAACGGAAATTATTTTAAATAAAAATAAGCAAAAACTCAACTATTGAAAAGCAACAGAAAGTATTGGCAAACATTTGTCACTTATACCATAGTTCGTGACAGTTCCTGGTTTTTTTGATAAAATCATACAGTATGCCTTTAGGCACAAAGTATGAACTGGGACTGTCTTTCCCAGCTTCGGAGGTAGAAAATGTCAGATTCACCAATCAAATACCGTTTGATTAAGAAAGAAAAACACACGGGAGCTCGTCTAGGGGAAATTATCACCCCGCACGGTACCTTTCCAACGCCTATGTTTATGCCAGTTGGGACCCAAGCCACTGTCAAGACTCAGTCGCCAGAGGAGTTGAAGGAGATGGGTTCAGGGATTATCCTATCAAACACCTATCATCTCTGGCTCCGTCCAGGAGACGAACTCATCGCACGCGCAGGAGGTCTCCACAAGTTCATGAACTGGGATCAGCCAATCTTGACGGATAGTGGTGGTTTCCAGGTTTATTCCCTAGCAGATAGCCGTAATATCACAGAAGAAGGGGTAGCTTTTAAAAACCATCTCAATGGTTCTAAGATGTTCCTATCGCCAGAAAAAGCCATCTCCATTCAGAATAATCTAGGCTCAGACATCATGATGTCCTTTGATGAATGTCCTCAGTTTTACCAACCTTACGACTACGTTAAGAAATCAATTGAACGTACCAGCCGTTGGGCTGAGCGTGGTTTGAAGGCTCATCGTCGTCCGCATGACCAAGGATTATTTGGGATTGTACAGGGGGCAGGATTTGAAGACCTGCGTCGTCAGTCAGCTCACGACCTTGTCAGCATGGATTTTCCAGGCTACTCTATAGGTGGACTGGCAGTTGGAGAAACGCACGAAGAGATGAATGCAGTCTTGGACTTCACAACCCAACTTCTCCCAGAAAACAAACCTCGCTATTTGATGGGAGTGGGAGCGCCAGATAGCTTGATTGATGGAGTGATTCGTGGTGTGGATATGTTTGACTGTGTCTTACCGACTCGTATCGCTCGTAATGGGACTTGTATGACTAGCCAAGGTCGTTTGGTTGTCAAAAATGCCCAATTCGCTGAAGATTTTACGCCACTGGATCCTGAGTGTGATTGCTATACATGTAAGAACTACACACGCGCCTACCTTCGTCACCTGCTCAAGGCTGACGAAACCTTCGGTATCCGCTTGACTAGCTACCACAATCTCTACTTCTTGCTCAACCTGATGAAGCAGGTCCGCCAAGCCATCATGGATGACAATCTCTTGGAATTTCGTGAGTATTTTGTGGAAAAATATGGTTACAATAAGTCGGGCCGCAATTTCTAAAATGGAATTTATAGAAGCTAAAAAATCCTACGTTTTCTCGTAGGATTTTTCTTCTTTTTTTGATAAAATAAGGTGTATTATGGAATAAAAATTAGATATTTTTACGATCTAATTGAGTGGGGAATAAACTCGTATGCGTATTAAATGGTTTTCCTTGATTAGGATTACAGGTTTACTTTTGGTGCTTTTGTACCACTTCTTTCAAACGATCTTTCCTGGAGGATTCTTTGGGGTAGATGTCTTTTTCACTTTTTCAGGATTTTTGATCACCTCCCTCCTTTTAGAAGAATTTGGGAAGGCACGCCAGATTGATTTACTGGGCTTTTTTAAGAGACGGTTTTACCGCATCGTACCACCTGTGGTTCTGATGGTTTTGGTGACCATGCCCTTTACCCTCTTAGTTCGCCAAGACTATGTTGCTGGAATTGGCGGTCAGATTGCGGGAGTTTTTGGTTTTATGACCAACTTCTATGAGATGTTAACAGGGGGAAGTTACGAATCTCAGTTCATTCCGCATCTCTTTGTTCACAACTGGAGCCTAGCTGTTGAGGTTCATTACTATATTCTCTGGGGATTGGCAGTTTGGTTCTTATCGAAACGTTCAAAATCTAGTAGTCAATTGAGAGGGATGGTATTTCTCCTTTCTGCGGGAGCTTTCATCATTAGCTTTTTCTCCATGTTTATTGGTAGTCTAATGGCTAGTTCCCATTCGTCTGTCTACTTTTCAAGTTTAACCCATATCTATCCCTTCTTTTTAGGAAGTATTTTGGCGACGGTTGTGGGTGTTCGTCAGACGAGCGATTTAGTTAAGCAGTTTGATCGGACGTGGGATCTTCATCAGAATCTACTGGTGTTTGCTGCAGGCCTCTTGGTATTAGTACTCTTGACCTTCTTTGTCAAGTTTACCTACCTGTTCGCTTATCTATTTGGTTTCTTACTGGCAAGTTTAGCGGCCGTGACCATGATTCTTGCTGCGCGTGTCTTGCATGAGAAAACGCCTGAGATACAAGAACCTCGGATCATCACATTTTTAGCGGATACCAGTTATGCGGTTTACCTCTTCCACTGGCCTTTCTATATTATCTTTTCTCAGTTGATGAGCAATCTGCCCGCTGTTATTTTAACCGTTATCTTTTCCTATTTCTTCGCTATCTTATCCTTCTATATTATTGAGCCATTGATTGCCGGTAAGACCAATGCTTTGGTTAGAAAAATCACTAAACTGCATTATATCAGACCCATTAGTGCTAGTGTTGTGGGCGTCCTTTCCTTACTTACCTTGATTATCGTAGCTATGGCTCCTCAGGTTGGAGCTTTTGAGACAGACTTGATGGTCAATGGTTTCAAGCAAGCTCAGACCAATATAGGACAAACAAAGACTCTTGCTGAACAAGCTGAAGCCAGTCGCCTGGGAATTTCTGAGGGAACGAGTCTGATTGGGGATTCAGTGACTTTACGTGCCAATACAGCCTTAAAAGAAGCACTTCCTGATGCAAATATCAATGCCCAGGTTAGTCGAACGACCAAGCAAGCCAATGACATCATGCTCAATAATAGCCAGAACAAGGCGCTTTTAAAAACAGTTGTCATTGCAACGGGGGTCAACAATCCTGAAGGCTATAAGAATGATTTGGACAGCATCGTGAACAATCTACCGAAAGGACACCATCTGATACTGGTGACACCTTATGAGGGAGACAAGAGCAAGGACACTTATGCATCAGTGGAGCAGTATGCGGCTTATGCGAGAGAATTAGCTGAAAAGAATCCATATGTGAGCATCGCTGACTGGAATAAGGTCGCTAAGGAACACCCTGAAATCTGGGCTGGAACTGACCAAGTCCACTTTGGAAATGATAGCAACATGATTGAAGAAGGTGCTAAACTTTACGCAGAGACGATTGCAGCTGCTGTTAAGGCCACTCAAGAACTACCTGTGAAATCAAAATAAAATCAAAGAGTTGGAGATATCCAGCTCTTTTAAAATATCTCTAGAAAATAGGTCTATACCATTTACAAATGAAAAAGAAAGGTTTATAATGTAATTGACATAATAAATTCTAGAATCAATCTATCAAGGAGGTTATCATTATGCCTAATTATATTAAAGCGGATCAGTTTTTCTACCCACACGGAATTCGTCGTGGCGGTTACTTGGAACTTGTGGATGGCAAGTTTGGAAAACATGTAGAAGAGATTCCTGAAGGAGCTGAGGTGATTGACTATACCGGTTATAGCATTGCACCAGGACTTGTGGATACCCACATTCATGGATTTGGCGGTGTGGATGTCATGGATAATAACATCGAAGGTACCCTTCATACAATGAGTGAAGGACTACTTAGCACGGGTGTTACCAGCTTCTTGCCAACGACGTTGACTTCCTCTTACGAGCAGTTGCTTGCGGTAACTGAAAATATCGGTGCTCGTTACCAGGAAGCAAGTGGAGCCAAGATTCGTGGGATCTATTTTGAAGGCCCATATTTCACAGAGAAATACAAGGGAGCCCAAAACCCTGCCTATATGAAAGACCCTCGTATGGATGAGTTTCGTGCTTGGCAAAAAGCAGCCAATGGCTTGCTCAATAAAATTGCCCTTGCGCCAGAACGTGAAGGTGTAGAAGACTTTGTTCGTACAGTTACGGGCGAAGGCGTAACGGTTGCTCTTGGACATTCAAATGCGACTTTTGATGAAGCTAAAAAAGCAGTCGATGCTGGAGCGAGTGTTTGGGTACATGCCTACAATGGGATGCGTGGGTTGACTCACCGTGAGCTCGGTATGGTGGGAGCCATGTATGAATTGCCACATACTTACGCTGAATTGATTTGTGATGGTCACCATGTGGATCCAAAGGCTTGTGACATTTTGCTCAAGCAAAAGGGAACTGAAAATATCGCCCTTATCACAGACTGTATGACAGCTGGTGGCTTGGAAGATGGAGACTACATGTTGGGAGAATTCCCGGTAGTAGTGGCTAATGGAACTGCTCGCCTCAAATCGACAGGCAATTTGGCAGGTTCAATCCTCAAACTCAAAGATGGTTTGAAAAATGTGGTCGAATGGGGTATTGCCAATCCGCATGAAGCCGTCATGATGGCTAGCCTCAACCCAGCAAAATCTGTTCACATCGATGATGTCTGTGGTCAAATCCGTGAAGGTTACGATGCCGACTTTATCGTACTAGATAAAGATTTGGAATTGGTAGCAACCTACCTAGATGGTGTGAAACGTTATCAAGCCTAAGAAGATAAAAAATAGGGGTCAATAAGGGACTCCTATTTTTATTATCAGATGAAAATAATAGGATTAAAGAAATTTCTAATGGGGGAAACAAGCAAAATCCTTTTCTTGTATTAAAAAATTAGATATAATATACGGTACAAAGGAAGTAGTAAGAATGTATCGTGTTATAGAAATGTATGGGGACTTTGAACCGTGGTGGTTCATAGAAGGTTGGGAAGAAGATGTCATCATGAGTCAATCTTTTGACAAGTATTATGATGCTCTAAAATATTATAAATCATGCTGGTTTGAGCTGGAAAAGAAGAATCCTCTTTATAAGAGTCGGAGTGATTTGATGACTATTTTTTGGGATCCTGCTGATAAACGCTGGTGTGATGAGTGTAATGAGTATTTGCAGCAGTATCATTCTTTGGCACTTTTACAGGATGAGCAAGTCATCCCCGATGAAAAGCTACGTCCAGGCTACGAAAAACAAACAGGTCAAGAAAAACACCGTTCTTGCCGTATGAAATGGAGATAAAAAAGTAACTTTTTAAGTTGCTTTTTTTATTTTTTTGCGAATAGTTAGATAAGGAGGGCGGTATGGTACAAGAAATTGCACAGAAAATTATTGCTACTGCGAAAGAAAAGAAGGCTCAGGATATCTATTTTATCCCCAAGGAAAAGTCCTATGAACTTCACATGCGGGTTGGAGACGAGCGGTGTCTAGTTGACTCCTATGAGTTTGATGTTTTAGCTGCTGTGATTAGTCATTTTAAGTTTGTGGCGGGTATGAACGTAGGAGAGAAGAGGCGCAGTCAGCTGGGCTCTTGCGATTATCAGTATGGGGAGAAGAAGTCTTCTCTGCGTTTGTCTACCGTGGGAGATTATCGGGGACATGAGAGTTTGGTTATTCGTTTGTTGCACGATGAGGAGCAGGAGCTACATTTCTGGTTTCAGGATATGAACGAACTGGGTGGGCAGTACAGGCAACGGGGCCTCTATCTCTTTGCAGGTCCAGTCGGCAGTGGCAAGACGACCTTGATGCACGAATTAGCCAAGTCTCTGTTTAAGGGGCAGCAGGTCATGTCCATTGAAGATCCAGTAGAAATCAAGCAGGAAGACATGCTCCAGTTGCAGTTGAATGAGGCGATTGGATTGACCTATGAAAATCTAATCAAACTGTCTCTCCGGCATCGTCCTGACCTCTTGATTATCGGTGAAATTCGGGATAGTGAGACGGCGCGTGCAGTGGTCAGAGCCAGTTTGACAGGGGCGACAGTCTTTTCAACCATTCATGCCAAGAGTATCCGAGGTGTTTATGAACGCCTTCTGGAGTTGGGTGTGACGGAGGAGGAACTAGCAGTTGTTCTGCAAGGAGTCTGCTACCAGAGATTAATCGGGGGAGGAGGAATCGTTGACTTTGCAAACAAAGACTATCAAGAACACCAGCCAACTAGCTGGAATGAGCAGATTGATCAGCTTCTTAAAGATGGACATATCACAAGTCTTCAGGCTGAAACGGAAAAAATTAGCTACAGCTAAGCAGAAGAAAATCATCACCTTGTTTAACAACCTCTTCTCCAGTGGCTTTCATTTGGTGGAAATTATTTCTTTCTTGGGCAGAAGTGCCCTGCTGGAAAAGGATTATGTAGCCCAGATGCACCAAGGCTTGTCTCAGGGGAAATCCTTCTCAGAAATGATGGAAAGTTTGGGCTTTTCAAGTGCCATTGTGACCCAATTATCTCTAGCTGAAGTTCATGGAAATCTCCATCTGAGTTTGGGAAAGATAGAAGAATATCTGGACAATCTGGCCCAGGTCAAGAAAAAATTAATCGAAGTGGCGACCTATCCCCTGATTTTGCTGGGATTTCTCCTGCTAATCATGCTGGGGTTGAGGAACTATTTGCTGCCTCAACTGGACAGTAGCAATATCGCTACCCAAATCATCGGTAATCTGCCACAAATTTTTCTGGGACTAGTGCTGGTTTGCTCTCTATCTTTACTTTTAGCCCTCACTTTCTACAAAAGAAGTTCCAAGATGCGGGTCTTCTCGATGTTGGCACGGGTTCCCTTTCTGGGAATCTTTGTCCAGACCTATCTGACAGCTTATTACGCGCGTGAATGGGGCAATATGATTTCACAGGGAATGGAGCTGACGCAGATTTTTCAGATCATGCAGGAACAGGGGTCTCAGCTCTTTAAAGAAATCGGTCAAGATTTGGCTCAAGCCCTGCAAAATGGCCGTGAATTTTCTCAAACCATAGCGACCTATCCTTTCTTTAAAAAGGAGTTGAGTCTCATCATCGAGTATGGGGAAGTCAAGTCCAAGCTGGGGAGCGAGTTGGAAATCTATGCCGAAAAAACTTGGGAATCCTTTTTTACCCGAGTCAACCGCACCATGAATTTGGTGCAGCCACTGGTCTTTATCTTTGTGGCCCTGATTATCGTTTTACTTTATGCGG
This sequence comes from uncultured Streptococcus sp., assembly GCA_963552835.1. Lineage (GTDB taxonomy): Bacteria > Bacillota > Bacilli > Lactobacillales > Streptococcaceae > Streptococcus. The sequence continues at coordinate 11,218 of CAUVMH010000012.1, forward strand.
CAATGCTTTTGCCCATGTATCAAAATATGGAGGTAAATTTTTAAAATGAAAAAACTCATGATAAAACTAAAAAAAGCTAAGGTTAAAGCTTTCACTTTGGTAGAAATGTAGGTCACTAAAATTATTTATACTTTCCACTTGATAACAATTTTATCAGCCGTGACCTGGACCTTGTTTATAAGCCCTCTAACAAGTACCTTTTGACCTTCGTAGTCCATTGAAAATACTTTTTCAGCGTTTAGCAGCTCCCTCATATCAGCCTTTCTTTTGTCTTTTCCGAGAGCGGGATCGTTTTCTAATTCAGTCTCAAGAGTCGCCCTCATGCTTATAAATTCAGCTGACTTGTTCTGCAATTCCTCAAGAGTAATGCGATCATCTATGTAGAGGTCGTTTAGTCTACTGAGTTTCTTTGACAGCTCCTCTATTTGTTTCTTGTAGCTCTCACGGTCTAGGGTCTCGGCATTGTCATCTGAAAATATTTTGTCCAAATAACCAGCGTCATCTTGTAGCTTGCTGATTTCTGTCAATACATAGTTTTCTATGTCATCTTTTTCGTAAAATCCTGAGTCACATTTTTCATTATTGTTGTATACAGTCACGCCCTTAGTTTTCCTGGGGTGTCTCTGATGGCATTCGTACCTGATGAACCTAGTGCCGTCTTTCCTCACCACTCCCATTAAAATTTTTAAAGGTGCGCCACAATATCCACATTGGGCAATACCTGATAGTATGTATTTTGCTTGGAATGGTCGTGGGTTGACATTCTCTGCTGCTGTCCTTTGCCTGATCTTCAGTTCTTCCTTGGTCTTCTTGTATACCTCCTCTGTAATTATCGGCTCATGATTACCTGGATAAACTTCTCCCTTGAATTGATTGAAACCACAGTAGACAGGGTTATCTAGTATAGCCCTGACAGACCGATAGCTCCAAGGCACATGCTTTGGGTATTGCTCATTTAGATCATCTCTCAGCTTAGTAATTGATCTCCCTCTCAGATAACTCTCAAATATAAACTTAATAGCCAGAGCCTGAGCTGGATTGATAGTGATAGTCCCTGTCTCTCTGTGGTAGTCGTATCCATAAGATGTCCTAGCCCACATCATAGATTTTCCAGCTTTAGCACGTCCTATTTTTCCAAGTTGCATGCGCTCCTTAATTTGCTCCCTCTCAAGCTGAGCAAAGACGCTCAAGAGCCCAATCATAGCCTTACCAAAGGGAGTAGAGGTGTCAAAATTTTCCTGTAGGCTCAGAAAGGCTATATTATTCTTTATGAAAATATCCTCAATCAAGTAAAGCGTGTCTTTTTGACTACGGCTAAGACGGTCCAGTTTATAGACTAGAACCGTGTCAAATTTTCTTTTTTTAGCGTCTTTGATAAGTCCCTCTAGCGCTGGTCTGTCAGTATTTGCTCCTGAAAATCCCCCATCAGTGTATATCTTGTATACATTCCAGTCTTTAATATCGCAGTAGCTAGAGAGCTTGGCTTTTTGCTCGTCGATAGAGTACCCCTCCTCAACTTGCGAGGTGGTAGACACCCTGACATATATAGCCACTTTATTTGTAGTTTTCATTGTAGTACCTCTTTCAAAATTTCCTAAAAAATGATAAAATGGGTACAAGAAAAGACATCATGCGAGGTTATCTCCATGACAATCTTTTCCTGTCGCATGCCTCACGCTCGTAGTCGCCAAACTTTGAGAGCGTGGGGCTTTTTTTATTTCTTGGACTTAAAGACACAGCCACAGTTTCGACAGTGCCAGTTGTGCTTCCCTTTTTTACCAACTAGGCCGAGGAGGACGAATGGCCAGGCAATCATCCAGCCGATGCACCCAACACAACCATTGAAACCTTTACGGTCCTGCATCATGTATTCAATTTGATCACTGCCACATTTTGGACAACGTCTTACATATTTAGCCATTATTATATATTCCTTTCTTAATTCCGCTAAATTTTTTAAGCCTTATAAATATCTACGACCTCCCCGATTGTACGGATGTCGTCATTTTCTGTTAGATGGATTTCTTCATAGCTATTATTTAGACTTTGCAAGTACCAGCGTCCATCATAATCTCTCTTAAGTTTTTTAACAAAGTTCTTACCATTTACCTGGAAGATGCCGATTGAGTTGACATCAATTTGACTAGCTACTCTGATAAATAATAAGTCATTATCTTCTATGAGTGGCTCCATGCTATCACCAGCAACCTTAGCGATAGTATCGTATTCCTCTGGTACATCTTCAGCTCTGAGTCTCACTTCCATATGCAGATTATCTTCCTGAAATGTTCCATGACCTGCAGCAACCAGTCCCTCGACGTAGTCAATGATATAATCTTCATTGCTTACCTTCTCGAAGATAGAAGCAACCTTAGAGCTTTCCTGCTCATCAAGTTGAGCATTGGCAAAGTCGAGGACTTTCTCTTGTCTAGGTTCTTCTAATTGGTTGTAGATGGTTAGGATTTCGGGTTTTTCTTTATTCTCTTTTTGAATTCCTAAAAGAAATTCTGGAGTAATATTGAAAATTCTAGCGAAGTCATCAGCTTTATTGAGTGGGAATTCTCTAGTCTTATTGAAGTACCTAGACATTGTCGATTTAGCTATTCCAACACGTCTAGCTAGCTCACTCATAGACATCCCTTTCTTTTTTGCTTCTTCTTGGATTAGAGAAATGATTTCGTCATTAGTTCTCATATTTCTTCGTTCCTTTTATTTGATAATTCAATTATACCATCGTTCCCAAACAAATACAAGAGAAACACAAAAAAACATTTTTTGTTATTTTTTTTAAAAAAATAGTTGACAAACTGGAACGAATGGAGTTATAATAAAATCGTTCCAAATTGGGAACGAATAATACTAAAAGGAGAACACGTTATGACAGTTAATCTGAAACGATTAAAAGCTGAACGGATTGCTAGTGGCATGACACAAGATGAAGTAGCTCACAAGATGGGTTGGAAATCACGTACACCATACGCTAAACGTGAAAACGGCTTAGTTTCTATCGGCGCCGATGAACTTGCGAAAATCACGAAGATTTTTGGATTGCCAATGGAAAAAATCACTATTTTTTTTAGCGATAACGTTCCCGAAATGGAACGAACTGCTTAGAAAGGAGTGCGCATGACGCAATTAAAGCTAAGTATTAAACCTAAGCGGGAACCTACTGAGGGTCAATCTCTTAATTCTTCAGGTTATTCAGTAAAAATCAATGACTGGGAGCTTGGCAGAGGGGTCACTAGCTTTAGACTAGAAATGCCTGCGAACGGAAAACCAAAAATCACTATTGATTTTACGCCAGATATTATTGAAATCAATGGCGTGATTGTGGATCCTCAAGTTTCAGAAGTGTTTGAGCAAGCTTACTCAGACTTTCTTGTCAAAACTCAAAACGAGAAAGAAAAATCTGATTAGAAGACAACAAAAAGCACCTGACGGCAATCAGGCACTCAATAAAATTATTCAAGGAAATTATAACATGAAGAGAAAAAAAGAGCAATGGAAACCAAAAATTGTAAATATTATGGCAGATGGTTCTCAAGTTGACGATCTGACAGGATATGTCATCCCTGCTGGTCATTTGTACTATGACATCATTCTAGGCCTGAACAAGCAATCTAACGAGGAGGATGTGGCTTAATGAAACTACTTACTAAATTAAAACTCAGACTTGAAGGGATCATCAATGAAGTGAGCCTTGACTGGAGAGTGGTCGCTCTGGATCTCAATCAATCACTGATTGAAACACAAGAAAAACTTCAAAATGCCAATCAGCGTATTGCTGATCTTGAAAACATTGTGGCAATCTATAAAGAAAAGGAAAACTCAAAATGATGGAATACATTTACCTGGCAACAATCGTAGGAATCGGGCTCTGGTCACTAGTAAATACGCTTGATGACCACACTAGAATGAAGCAAGAAGAGCGCCATCGAATAGCGAGCAATATCGCACGCATGAATCTGAGAAATTCAGATAAACAATTTACTTATGATGTGGAACCGCCGGAAGGGTTGAAATAAGGAGAGAAAGACATGACACAAGCGGAACGAATCAGGGAATATTATAGAGAGCACCCTGCTGCCTCATATGATGAAGTGGCCGAGGCTGTTGGTACAACAAATAGTAATGTGAGAGCGAATCTGGCCAAAGACATCAAGGCAGGCAGATGCGTTCGCTTGAAAGATAAGTCATACGACTACTCACCTTACTATAACCATACACAGGCACTCACTGAGTTGGTTGATTGGAAGAATGATACTAGACGTGAGTGGGTGGATATGCTGACAAGAGCAGCAGAAAAAGAAACGGATAGCAACGTTATGCGTTTGCTGATCAAAGAAGCAAATAAATTGATGAAAGAGGTGACTAAGTAGATGGTTCGAAATAAATTATCAGATTTAACCAATACTCTTTTCGCTCAGTTGGAAGCATTGGACGACAGGGATCTTACTGCTGATGAATTAAAGACCGAGCTTCAACGTTCAAAACAGATGGTCGCTATCTCAGGTCAAATCCTACAAGCTGGCCAGTTGGCGCTAGATGCTGAAAAATTTAAAGACAAGGTAGGTGAAGTCAATGCCCCGATCGCTTTGCTGGAAGGATGAGTACACGGAGTACATGTACGAGATATGCCCTGGTCGATTAACTCCTGAAGTAACCAGGTTACTAAATGAGAAATTTGGTACGACCTATACCAAGACTCAAATAGGAGAAGTACGCAGACGTTTAGGGTTACCAGTTGGAAAAGTATATCAAGGTAAACTGCTGACAAAAGAACAACATGATTACCTTGTGTCAATCCAAAAAAATAAGATTTCTCGCGATGTCGCAAATGAAATGAATCGAAAATTCGGATTATCACTGACTGAGAAACAGATCAAGAGTTATCGAAGAAATAATAATCTACATAGTGGGTTGACGGGAAGATTCGAGAAAGGTCAGACTCCTCACAACAAAGGGAAGAAGTATCCCAATATGCCAAAAAACAGTGGGCAGTTCAAAAAGGGTAATAGACCTCCGAATTATGTTCCTGTCGGTACTATCAACTACACAACAGATGGGTACCCAAAAGAGAAAATTGGAGAACCTAATCAATGGGTTTTGAAGCATCGCAAGGTCTGGGAGGATAATTTTGGTCCGATACCAAAAGGGCACTCAATCGTTTTCCTGGATGGTGATAAAACAAACTATGATATTTCAAACTTGGCTTGTTTATCTAAGAACGAAATTGCTAGAATGAATCAAAATCATCTATTTACGTCCAACGCTGATTTGACTAAATCTGGTATTGGACTAACAAAACTTACAAACAAAATTAGAGAGGTAGAAAAAAATGGCTAGTTTATACGAACTAACTGGGCAGTTCCTGACAATTTATCAACTGGACATCGATGACGAAACAAAAGCAGACACGCTTGAGGCCATCGATTGGCAAGAACAATTCGAACAGAAAGCAGAAGGATATGCCCATGTTATCAAGAATCTAGAAGCAGACGTGGCCATGTACAAGGCTGAGGAAGAGAGCTTCAAAGCCAAGAAACAGGCGGCACAGAAAAAGCTGGATTATGTCAAGGATAACATTATGACAGCTATGAATGTCACGGGGCAAACCGAAGTTAAGAGCGGTGCTCTTACTATAAAAGTTTCTAAGAATCCAGAATCAGTCAAGGTCAACGAAGACGACCTTCCGAAAAAATATTTTACAAAAAAAGTGACGCTTGCGCCGGACAAAAAAACACTCAAAGAATTGCTGAAGGCTGGTAAGAAAATTAAAGGCGCGGAACTTGTCCGGACAGAAAAGTTGGTGATTAAGTAATGGAATTGATGAATAAAACACGAGTAACAGATTCACTAGCAGTTGTGATTGGACCGGAATCAATTGAAGTACTTGTTACTGAAGGATTTCTATTTGATGTTGCGATTCGTTTTGTGAAGGTGGATGAAACAAATCTTGATCAGGGAAATGAAAAACCGGTATTTACTCCGGAGTACAAACTGGTCACAGTCGCTAAATACAAGGAAAAACCTATCTTTGAATCGGAGGAAGATATTCGAAAATTTGAGAAGCAAGCAAAAGAAGTTAAATCGCTATTTGCTTTTGCAAAAGTTAACAAACAAAATTGGTTTAACACGGCCCTTTATCCAGGAGTGCTGACTGAGAAAGTTGGTGTCTAATGAAAATTTTAGCTATTGATCCAAGTAGTAATAAAATCGAAACTAGTACAACAGGAATTGTACTCTTGGATAATGCGAAACTGGTCGATTATTGGGTAGTCCCTTATGGCACTCAAAACTTCAAAGCCTGGTTTAAAGAGATTGGTCGCAGTCTTGAGTTTGATATAGTGGTCGTTGAAAAATTCGAAGTTAGGGACAATGATTATTCCAGGGATAACTCAGTTGTAGAAACTATCGCAGCCATTGAGCTATGCTATCCGAATTTGGTTCTGCAACGAAATGCTGGCTATCAGACAGATATACCCAACGACTTATTAAAAGCTTTAGGGCTGTGGACCTTTGACAAGAGTCATCACAACGATGTGAGGGCAGCTGCAAGGCTCGGACTATTTTATGCCCAGAGGAACGATATTGAGGAGGTGATTGTGGACATTGGCAATCGAATTACGCAAATGGCAAGCTGAGGCAGTTAAACGAAGCGACGGTGATTGTCCTGGGATCTTTCTTGAGGCGTACGGTGGCCGTGGCAAGACCATCTGTGCTTTTGAAATAGCGAAGCACAAGGGGGCTAAAAAAGTCCTAGTAATCAATAATCGGTTGGCCATTCTGGATGGCTGGAGTAGTACCTATAAAAATTTAGGCTATAATACTGATTTTGAATTAGAAACCATGACGGACCGCAGATTGCAGAACAGACTTGCAAGCGGTGAGTCTATTGAGTGCGATGTGTTCATTATTGACGAGTGGCAGAATATGTCCAGCGATGCCAATGTGAAGGCTTATCGCAAGGTCAAACGTAGCTATACTGTAGGTCTGTCAGCAACTCCAATCAGGAAGAAGGGGCAAAACTTCTACCCTCTAGAAAAAACATTTTTTGGGATGGCTGATCCTAACCAAAAAGAAAACTGGCAACTAGCCCACGGTAAGATGAAGTATTCCAAATTCAGCTATTCTAAGCAAGAATGGGATGACTTCCGAGATTATGAAAGCTATGTAAGTAATCTGCCCAACTTCTTTCGATGGGAGGAAGTCGAAGCCATTGAAGAAGCCGAAGAAAACAACGGATTTGAGGTTGTCTTTGAACCTATCTGGTGTCTAACAGCTAACCCGAACGAATTGGAACAATTTAGGAAATTGAATATTGTTGGAAAAAATGGTAAGTACGCCATGGCCAAACAGACATTTGGCCGAAAAACTTTTGAACGATATTTAATCCAGACAGGATTTGAGGTTGACTTTCCAAAGTTGAAGGCTGTTAATGCAGATACTCCAATGCTACTTCAATTGGATCTTCTACTAGCAAGCAGGACAGAAATGTTGATAGTTAGCAAATCCAAGCAGATTGTAGAGGTCATCCGAGAGCGGCACCCAGAAATTGGCATTTGGACTGGAGACAAAAAGGACTCTCTTGAACAGACAAATGTGGTTGCTACAAGCCAGGTTTTAGGTGTAGGGGTTGATGGCCTTCAGCATAAATTTAAAACTATTGTGGTCTTAGACCCCGTTAATCCATCTGATGGAGATTATGACGATTATCGCCAACTTTTATGGCGAGTAACAGGCAGCCGTCAACAACATGACGTGCGTGTCATTGAATTTTATTTCTAAGGAGAATCAAAATGAAACTTTCAAGTGATTATATTGTAATGCGTGACAAACAAAGCGGACACTTTTTAAATGAACTCAAGAACAAACGTTCTTCATTAGCTACTCAGGCCGGTTTTGTGGATAATATTCGAGGTGCTCTTACAATGCCATATGATTGTTATCTTGAACAGAAAACAGCTCTAAAAGCATTGGCTAAGGTACACGGAATGGAGATTATTAGGGTTAAAGCCACATTTGAACTTACTTATCCAAATGGTAGCGATGTTTCAAAAATCGAGCGTGAAAATACTAAGCCTGGTTTGCTTGATCTATTGAGAAACTTATAAAGGGGGAGATGTATGGTAACAAAACAACAATCCCCAATCTTTGTCACTTTACAGAGTATCCAGCAGAGTTTGGTTGCTCCAAAAGGACAGTATAACAGTTTTGGGAAGTACAGCTATCGAAGCGCAGAGGACATCTTAGAAGCGCTGAAGCCAATACTGAAGGAACATGATGCGGTATTGATTTTACAAGATGGAATTGTACAAATCGGTGACAGGTACTATGTTGAAGCAACTGCGACTCTTTATGCGGTTGGTGAAACTATTGGGACTACAGCCTATGCTAGAGAAGATGATAGCAAAAAAGGGATGGATGGTAGTCAAGTTACAGGTGCTGCATCCAGCTATGCACGTAAGTACGCGCTAAACGGACTCTTTATGATTGATGACAACAAGGATCCTGATACGGATGAATATCATAATCAGAATAGCCAAGCAGGCCGTACGTCGCAAAAACCAGCTCAAAAACCAAATAGCCAGCAAGAGCAACCGGCCAATGCTCCAGCTAAAAGTAACGGAGCCAAAACTATTACGGGAGCACAGGCTAAAGCCATTCGGACAAAACTCAAAAATATGGCTGAAGCTACAGGGAGTCCTGCTGCAACAATTGGAAAATGGTTCATCGATAAAATGGGTGTTGATAAACCTGAAAGCATTCCAGCTGATCGATTGAAGGAAGCTCAGAAGATTATCGCAGATGCGAAGAAAGCAAGAGGTATTGAGTAAGTGATTAATCTAGAAGAATTCAAGAAAATGAGAAATGAAAGTACTATACCTGAAAAAATAAAACAAGTTGAAGAAATAATCGATTTTCACTTGAAAAAACTTGCTCATACACCAGAGAGGGACTCGGACGGTAGATTTAATTTAAGGAGATTTTATTTACCTGAATTAGAAACATCTCATAGTGCAAAAGCTGGTATATTGACAGAACTTGGGAGAAAAATGAGTGCTATTGATCCTGATTTGCGTAGTATTGTACGAAAAAATATTATCTCAATGTACTCTTCATCCGGATATGAAATTACTTGGGAAAAAGAAGATGTCGGATTTGAACGAAGAGCATTTGTCATTCGTATTAAAAACATCTAAAGGAGACTGAAACTAATGATTAACAATGTAGTATTGGTTGGTCGCATGACTCGTGACGCTGAGTTACGCTATACCCCGTCAAATGTAGCAGTTGCGACTTTTACTCTTGCAGTAAACCGTACATTCAAGAGCCAAAATGGTGAGCGTGAGGCTGACTTTATCAACTGCGTTATGTGGCGTCAACAGGCTGAAAATCTTGCTAACTGGGCTAAAAAAGGCTCTCTTATCGGGATAACCGGTCGTATTCAGACTCGTAGTTATGATAACCAGCAGGGACAACGTGTCTACGTGACAGAAGTCGTGGCTGAGAATTTCCAAATGTTGGAAAGTCGTAATCAACAAAGTTCGAATGATACATTTGGGAATGACAACCCGATGGATATTCAAGACGACGATTTACCATTCTAAGGAGTTACTAAATGGGAATGAAAGAACATGCCTTGGCTTATCAAAAAAAAGGATTTTCGGTTATTCCTATTAGTCCTTCAAATAAGCAACCGATGATCAAATTTGCTGATAAACCAGCTATGACTGCGCAAGAAATTGAGGATTTTTGGAGTCAGTATCCGGATAGCAACATTGCTGTTCGGACTGATAAATTCTTCGTTATCGATGTGGACCTGCACGGAAAGGCTAATGGCTATGAGAGTCTGGCTAATTGGGAGCATCTGAACTTGATAACTCCAACACTGCAGGCAAAGACAGCTAGTGGCGGTAAACATATTTTTTATTTTAAACATCCTGATGTGTCCATGACCCAGATGATTGGATTTCTGCCTGGTGTGGATATCAAAGCACATCCAAATAATTACGTACTGGTTGCTCCGTCTAAAACTTCCAAAGGTGTCTATGCTTGGGACAAGAAAAAGTCCAAAGAGGGTGGCACTATGGTCACGGCTAGTCGATCTCTTGTAATGGCCATCAAGAAGGAATACAACAAAAAGAACTCTGGTAGTGACCTGGATAATATCTACTATCAAATCAGCAAAGGTGCTGGCAAACGAAACAGAACAACCGAATTATTTGAAATGGTTGTTCTAGGCTTCGGAGATGAAGGCAGCAGAAATGATACACTTGCAAAATTTGTAGGCGGACTCTTGAGCAGGTCAGTGGAGCCGAACTGTATACTGCAACTAGCAGAAACAGCCAATAACAATTCAGTAGAACCTCTTAGTCACAAAGAATTAAGTAGGACTGTCGAATCGATGATCAAGAAACACATGAGGGGGGGTGGCCATAATAGGTGATGTTACGAATATTTCAATCAAGCAATTTTCGCGCAGAAAGAAAAAAATCTTAGATGAAGAAGGTGAACAGATTGAAATTGAATCTATTGTGGCTGACAGTCCTAGAAATGTTCTTCTTGCAATGAAGAGCGATAACAAGCTCAACGACTTTCTCAGACACAATGAATTTACTGGTGAACACGAAATCGTAGAGGACGTAAAACTGGATGCTATCCAGTTAAGGAAGGGGCAGCTACCTTCAGCCTTTGAATCCTACCTAAGCGTATATTTGGAGAATCACTTCAAGACAGTTTTCAAGGCTGGAGCATTAAGGGATGGTATTGAAGCATTTTTTGCAGAAAAAACCTACAATCCGGTTAAAGAATATATGGAAAATGCTTATGAGTCATGGGATCATAAAGAACGACTTGCCCAGGTATTTCAAACTTGGTTAGGTGCCGAGGACAGTATTTTCGTTCAAAAAATAGCCGTCATGTTCTTTGTTGGGGCCGTCTCCAAGATTTTTAATCCATGGGTTAAATTTGACTACACGCTCGATTTGGTCGGTGGCCAAGGTGCTGGTAAGACCACTTTCTTGCAAAAGATAGCTGTTGATTGGTACACGGATTCGGCTAAAGATTTTATGGACAAGGACAACTATGAGATTATGCTGAAATCACTGATTGTCAACGACGATGAGATGGTTGCTTCCAGGAAGACCACTTTTGATGAGTTAAAAGCTTTCGTGACTAAAACAGAACTTTCTTTTCGTAGATCCTACGGTCGAAGGGCCGAAAAATTCCCTAAAAACTTTGTGATCGCAAGGACCAGCAATAAAATTGAGTACCTGGGAGACAAGACTGGCGAGCGGCGCTTTCTGCCTGTGCTGGTGGATGCAGGCCAGCAGTTTGTCAAGCCATTTGATATGACCGATCATGATGTGCTCCAGCTTTGGGGTGAAGCAGTCGCTATTTACAAAAAAGGATTTATCCTTACCTTTGATGATGAGTTCGAAAATGAGCTTGCGGTCTATAAGGAGCGCTTCACTTATAAAGATGAAGCCGAATCGCAAGTATACGACTATCTTGAAATGTTGGTTCCAGAAGAATGGGAAGATTTCTCAGTCACTCAGCAACATCAATATACCTGGTGCTACTTCAATGATGGTAGCTATCGCAATGAGTCCGGTCTGCTATATGAAGGTGTGAAGCTTCAATCGAGTGTGTCTGCCAAACAGATATTAAAGAATGTCTTTGATATCGATAGCGCGAGAGGTGAAAAGATTGCTAGGAAGATCAAGTTGATTATGGACAATAATCAGGATTGGGAATACAAAATAAAGAAGGTTAAAGGTAAGACAATACGTGCATATTTTAGAAAAAATATACAAACAGAAGTGATGTAACCTTAGTGAAAATGATGTAACCTTTTAGTCAAAAAACGGTCAAAAATCATGTTTCGGTTACATCAGGTTACATCATTGATGTAACCACAGGAAAAGTCAATTATATCAACGATTTGAGTGCTGTTTTTGATAAAATTTTAAAAAAAGTGATGTAACCCTCCTAAAGCCTTGATAATACTGATGTTTTAGGGTGTCTATTAGTAAGGTTACATCATTTATATAAAATATTTAATAAGTAAAAATAGCAAGTGCTATAAACGTTGATATAACAGCATTCTTGTTTTTTATAAAATATGTTTTGCGAAAAGTGATGTAACCTGTAACTGTGTAAAAAGTATTCACAAAATAAGCATATTTTTTAATAAATAAAGGAGAAGAAATGTCATACACAGTAACACTATATTTTGACAATATGGTAGATGAAACTCACTTCTTTAAGAAAGAGGGAGATGCTGCCAAATGCAAGGCTCAGCTTGAGAGCAAGTATCGAGGCAATCGAATGTATAAAGTTAAGATGGATGAGGTGAGAACTTGAAATTATTTCTTAATGAAGATTGTATGGACGTCATGAAAAGATATCCTGATAACTATTTTGATTTAGCTATTGTCGATCCACCATATTTTCCTGGTCCAGAAAAAAGAAAATTTTACGGCCGGAAAGTCAGTCCGATTGGGGTCAGTAGATTGTACGGAGAAACCTCAGAGTGGCAAATTCCAAATCGAGATTATTTCGACGAACTTTTTAGAGTTTCAAAAAATCAAATCATTTGGGGAGTAAATTATTTCGACTATTCTTTTGGCTCTGGACGTATCGTTTGGGACAAAGTTAATGGTCATTCAAGTTTTTCAGATTGCGAGCTAGCATACTGCAGTTTGCATGATAGCACGCGACTATTTCGCTATATGTGGAATGGTATGTTGCAAGGGAAGTCAATATCCGAAGGACATATCCAGCAAGGAAACAAGGCTTTAAATGAGGTTAGAATTCATCCAACCTAAAAACCCATCAATCTTTATTTCTGGTTACTTCAGAACTACGCAAAAGACGGAGATAAGATTCTTGATACTCATGTCGGTTCAGCAAGTAGCTTGATTGCTTGTCAGGAGTTAGGTTTTGAGTATGTTGGTTGCGAGCTTGACAAAGGCATCTTTAACCTTGCTCAACAGAGACTTAATGATTATGAAAAACAAATAAAACTACTTTAGAAAAGGAATTGGAGGTAGAAAAATGCGTAAACAGGAACTGATTAAACGTATCGAGGATTTGCCTTATACAGAGGGGCCTATCGCAGATACAATCGAAATTAATAGAAATTGGATATTGAAATCAATTGAACAGCTAGCCGAATCCGAAACAGGTCACGCAGATGAAGCTCCACGCTACGTAAAGAACATACTAGCACGATTGCGAGAATTGCCATTGCATGATAGGGAGGTTTGGTTAAAGGCTATCATGAGCGAATTTGAACAGGATTTTAGCCGTGCAAAATGGCGAGAGGGCTACGAGCAAGGTAAACTTGAGGGTATGGTTGAACGTGAAAAAGTCATAGTTCCGCAAATGGTGTCTGAATGGATTAAAAAGTGTAAAACGTTTAAGAGTTTTGCTGTAAGTCTATCTTTTGCATTGCAACCCAACGTGTGGGAAGCAAATGGATTATCTCACGAGTGCATTGAATGGTTGACGGATGCAGAAAATCAAGACCTCTTCGCTCGCGCTTGGCTTGACGGCTACGATATTCAGAGAACAAAGTATGTAGTGACAGATGGCAACCATTTGTATTTTAAAAATTATCAAGAAGATATTGAAATTGTCATACTAGCGGATGAACAACCAGGAACAATTGATTATGTCAAAAAATTCGATACAAAGGAAGAAGCCCAAAAAGCTGCAGATATTCTTGGTTGGAAAGTTCAGGAGGCGGAGTAATGGAAGAAATGAAAAGAGAGTTTGCAGGTAAATTGTACAGAAAAGCTTGTGAGATTGCAGAATTTGATGAAGAGCAAATGGATAGCGAAGACGATAACGAGGTATTTGATATTGAAGAGTGTTTAGTCGAGTTATGTCAGCTGGTTTTTGATGAAATGATTTTTTGTGAAGCTGCGGTATCAAGGACATATTTCGCTACATTGCCGACAGACAATCCTCACATTATGAGCGAAGCAAGGAAAAAACTACCTTTCAAACCAGAACGGGAGTAACTGCATAAAAAGATCCATTGGTGAATGAATACAAGTAATAAAAAAGCCAAGACATTCTCTGCCTCAGCTATAATTAACACACTATTATTATATCACAAAAGGAGATAGAGAGTGAATAAGGCTAAAGAGCTTTTAAGCGAATTGCAGAACCTTGACATGGATATCCAGAGTCGTATCGACGAAATCAACGAGCTTGAGGCCGGCCTGCTCTCAAGTCCAAAGTGGGCCGAGGTTAAAGTAAAAGGTGGTCAGACAAGAAAGATTGATGATGTATATGCTCAGTTGATCACGATGAAGGATGAAATTGAGAAGGACACTAATGTTGTTATCAATCGTAAGCTGGAATTAGGGCGGATGATTAACAAGCTGACAAATCCTAAGCACAGAACAATCCTGAGAATGACTTATATCAATAAAGGTACGGCTGATAGTATTTGTTATGACTTGAAAATGAGCCGTACAACCTATTACAGATTGAAGAATGAGGCAATTTTAGCCTTAGAAGAAGTTATCTAATGTCATAAGTTCAAAATGGGACTATTTGGGACGGCACGGTTCTAAGAATCTGTTAAAATGGTAGTATCAAGAATTAAACAAAGGCACCTTAGGCAAAAGCCTAGAAAAGCTTCTGAAAAACTGCTGGCTTGGGTTACCAGTGGCGATAGAGTAGGATGTTTTAATATCGCAAAAAAGACTACAAAAAATAAAAAAGAAAAAAGTAATTTCTAATTAACACCGCAAGTCTGTAGTCTGCTTGCACTAAGTCACTCTTTGAGTGGCTTTTTTATTTTGTCGGAAAGGAGGTAGTCCGGTGAGTGGATAAATTAACCCCAAAACAAGAGCTATTTGTCCAAGGAATAATCTCCGGGCTATCTCAAAGACAAGCGTATAGGAAGGCTTTTTCAACTTCTAAAAAATGGAAAGATAGCACGGTTGACAGCAATGCTTCAAGATTGCTTCAAAATAGCAAGGTTTTAGCAAGGTATCGTGAGTTACTCAAGCAGTTCTCTAATATGTCCTTATGGTCCAGAGAGCAGGCTTTCAATGAGTATGAATGGCTGAAGAACAAGGCCAGAGCCAGCATTGAGCGAGACGGCGTCAGACAAGCTAATTCTAACGCTTTTCTTTCAGCCTTGGACGGCATGAATAATATGGCTTGGAAAGACTTTGAGTTGACAGATGAGAAAATCAGACAAGAAATTGAACTGCTCAAAATCAAGATTGAGAGCAATCAAGACTCTAAGTCCGATACTACTCTCATGGAAGCTCTCTTAAATGCGGTAAAAGGTGGTGATGAGGTTGAAGATTGATTTTTCAAACAAACAACTCAACATCATTCGTAGACCGTTCAACTATGAGCTTGAGGTCAACGAGGGCACGCCTCGAAGCGGTAAGACAACCGCTGGGCATTTCAGATACGCAAGATATTTGATTGAGTCACCAGACGAGAACCATCTTATAGCTGCATACAATCAAGAGCAAGCCTACCGCCTATTTATTGACGGCGACGGCACAGGTCTAATGCATATCTTCGATGGCAATTGTAAAATCAAGCATGACGAGCACGGAGACCACCTCTTAATCGATACCCCCAGCGGAACTAAACGAGTTTACTACAAAGGCGGAGGTAAAGCTAATAGCGTAGGTGCCATAACTGGTATGTCTTTAGGCTCAGTGGTCTTTTGTGAAATCAATCTGCTGAACATGGACTTTATCCAGGAGGCATTCAGACGGACGTGGGCTGCTAAGCTCAGATATCATCTAGCTGACCTAAACCCTCCAGCTCCACAACATCCAGTTATTAAGGATGTATTTGACGTTCAAAACACACGCTGGACGCATTGGACCATGGACGACAATCCGATTCTGTCTGAAGAGCGTAAGCAATCTATTATTCAATCGCTTAAGAAAAATCCTTATCTCTACAAGAGAGACGTACTTGGTCAGAGGGTGATGCCTCAGGGCGTTATTTACGGCCTATTTGACCTTGAAAAGAACATCAAGGACAACTTGGTAGGCGAACCTATGGAAATGTATTTCAATGGCGATGGTGGGCAATCTGACGCCACCTCGATGTCTTGTAACATCGTTACTAAGCATAGAGAGGACGGCAGAACATTTTTTAGACTCAATCGTGTAGCTCATTACTATCATAGTGGTGCTGAGACTGGCCAAGTAAAGGCTATGTCTACTTATGCTGTCGAGCTTCGAGCGTTTATTCAGTGGTGCGTTAGCAAGTATCAAATGCGCTATACCGATGTCTGGATTGACCCAGCGTGTAGATCATTACGAGAGGAATTGCACAAGCTAGGCATTCAGACAAGAGGGGCTTTGAACAATGCCCATGATGTCAGCAGTAAGGCGAAGGGTATCGAGGTTGGGATTGAGCGTGGCCAGAATATCATCTCTTCAGGTCAGTTCTTGCTTATCAATCACCAAGAAGAAGAGTATGACCATTACTATTTCTTGAAAGAGATTGGCCTTTACAGCCGGGATGATAACGGACGGCCAATTGACAAAGATAACCACGCAATGGACGAATTTAGATATAGTGTGAACGTATTCTATAAGCGTTACGCCAATTTTTAGCAACAAGGAGCCGATAAATGGGCATTATTCAATTTGTCAAAAATCTATTTAAGAGAGGACAGTATGCAATGACGACAGAAAGTCTAGCAAGTATCACAGACCATCCTAAAATTGCAGTGACAAGCGCAGAGTATCGTCGAATCAACGAGAATTTAAGATACTATCAGAGCAACGCTGACAAAATCACTTACATAAATACAGATGGCATCAAGAAGCAAAGAGAAGCAACTCATTTGCCAATCGCTCGGACCGCTGCCAAAAAGATTGCCAGTCTGGTCTTTAACGAGCAGGCTTCGATTAAATTGGACGATGAGCAAGCAGATGCATTCATTCAAGATACTTTAAAGAATGACCGCTTTAACAAGAATTTTGAGCGCTATCTTGAGAGTTGTCTTGCTTTGGGTGGTCTTGCCATGAGGCCTTATGTGGATAATGGACGAGTGAGAGTGTCATTCGTTCAAGCGCCTGTCTTTTTGCCGTTGCAAAGCAACACGCAAGACATTTCAAGCGCTGCAATCGTGACTAAAACGATTAAAGCAGCAGGCCAGAAAAACATCTACTATACCTTGATTGAGTTCCACGAATGGGCGAAAGATGGGAAGTACATCATTTCAAACGAGCTATACAGGTCTGAAAGCTCTGAACAAGTAGGTGGACGTGTTCCTCTAGCTGAAGTCTACGAGGATCTAGAAGAACAAGTTGAACTAGACGGTCTAACAAGACCGCTTTTTTCATACCTTAAACCTCCAGGTATGAACAACAAGGACATCAATTCGCCTTTAGGCTTGTCTATCTTCGACAATGCCAAGAGCACGATTGATTTTATTAACACCACTTACGACGAGTTCAAGTGGGAAGTTAAGATGGGCCAACGTCGAGTGGCAGTTCCTGAGAACCTTACAGAGACTCGAATGGTCAACAATGATGGAGACGTCCAACTTGTCAAACGCTTTGATACAGAGCAAAACGTCTACTTACGCCTGTCCACTAACGACATGGATGGCGGAAGCATCACAGACCTGACGACAGCAATTCGAGCAGATGATTACATCAAGACCATCAACGAAGGCCTAGCGCTATTTGAAATGCTTCTAGGTGTATCAGCTGGAATGTTTACATTTGATGGGCAGAGCTTGAAGACTGCGACAGAGGTCGTTTCTGAAAACTCGGATACCTATCAGATGAGAAACAGTATTGTCAGCCTTGTCGAGCAATCCTTGAAAGAGTTGATTATCTCAATTTGCGAGCTTGGTAGTCTTTATGGATTGTATAGCGGTTCAATTCCTCAAATGGAGAAGATTGCAATCAATCTCGACGATGGAGTCTTTACTGACAAGAACAATGAGCTTGACTATTGGACTAAGGCTTTGGCCAGCGGGATTGTCAGCAAGGCCCACGCTATCCAGAAGGCTTTTAACATGTCAGAGACCGATGCTAAGAATATGATTAAAGCAATCAATCAGGAGACAATGGACACGGCTAACAGTCAGCGAACGCAAGAGGACATCGACTTGTATGGAGAGTGATTAAATGTCAAAGAAAAGACCACCGATTCAGTTCAATGACGAGCAACTGCTGCTTCAAGCAAGCAATGTCGCAGATATCTATCATCAGTTAGCCTTGGACTTATTTGATAATGTGATCGAACGTGTGACTGAACGTGGCACGGTCTATCTTGATAAGCAACCGTATATCTGGCAACTTGAGAAGATGCAACAGATGCACATGCTGAACGAGGAGAACCTGAAGCTAATCTCTAAATACTCTGGAGTCGCTGAAGAGCAATTACGTCACATTGTCGAGAATGAAGGCCTGAAGCTCTACACAGACACGAAGCAACAGCTTTTAGAAGATTTAGGCCATAGATCCGCAGGAAATAGCAACTACATTCAAGAAATTCTTGCTGATTATGCTAATCAAGCTATCGGCGACCTCCACAATCTCATCAATACAACCTTACCAAAGGCTGTTATCGGTGCCTATCAAGGTATTGTGGAGCAATCTGTCGCTAGAGTAGTCACAGGCTTGTCAACGGCTGATAAGGCTATCTCTGACACGGTCATGAAGTGGCAAGAGAAAGGGTTTCAAGGTTTCAAGGACAGCGCTGGGCGTAACTGGAAAATTGACAATTATGCTCGGACAGCTATCAAGACGACAACCTATCGAACTTATCGAGAAATGCGAACGAGACCGGCTGAAGAGCTGGGCATTGATACCTTTTATTTTTCAAAAAAGGCGTCAGCTCGCAAGTCGTGCGCCCCTTTGCAGCATGAGATAGTAACGACTGGCCGGGCTAGAGTTGAACACGGCGAGAAGATTTTAGCTTTGTCAGATTATGGTTACGGTCGGCCTGAAGGGTGCCTTGGTATTAACTGCGGCCACATGCTAACTCCGTTCATCCCAGGAGCGAACTACAAGCCTGATTTAGGCGAGGACGTCGATTCGGTTAGCCCAGAGCAAGCGATGGATAATGCCAACGCAGAAGCCAAGCAGAGGGCGCTAGAACGGTCTATCAGAGCGAATAAGGAAAAACTCCACGTCGCTGAGAAATTGGGCGATGATGACCTGATAAACAAGTACAAGAGCAAGATAGGCACTCAGAACGCTGCTTTGAAGGATTACATCGATAAGCACCAATTCCTAAAACGGGATGAGGCTAGAGAGAAATACTATGATGACCCATTTTCTCAAGCTCAAAAAGAAGT
>CAUVMH010000013.1:0-30110 GCA_963552835.1 uncultured Streptococcus sp.
CGTCGGTTCAAATCCGTCTACCGCCTTTCAGTACCTGAATTAACAGGAATTAACCGAATAAAAAGCCCGGACAATCGGGCTTTTTTGTTATTCCAAATAGATAGGGATAACTGTATCTACAATATAGATTTACAAAAAGCAGTGACTCAAGTCACTGCTTTATTCTGTTTCTTCTTCAGTCTCTATTTCAGTGATTTGGACTTTTACCTTGGTAACACGTCCGTTTTTCACCTTGTCATTGGTTAGGATGATTTGTTTGTTTTGGCTGACCAATTCATAACTGAGTTTTTCAGTCGTTGGAATCATTCCCACACCCGTCAAATAAT
Organism: uncultured Streptococcus sp.; assembly: GCA_963552835.1. Lineage (GTDB taxonomy): Bacteria > Bacillota > Bacilli > Lactobacillales > Streptococcaceae > Streptococcus. The sequence continues at coordinate 327 of CAUVMH010000013.1, forward strand.
AACCGGCGATGGTATCAACATCATCACTTTCCAATTCTACATCAAAGTAGTCATTAAAATCATTAAGATTCATGGTGCCTTGAACGATATAGGTGTCTTCTCCTATTTGATGGACTTCAATTTCAGCCTTGTCAGTCTCATCATCAATCTCACCAACAATTTCTTCTAAGAGGTCCTCCAGAGTTACCAAACCAGCCATTCCACCGTATTCATCTAGTAAGATGGCCATTTGATTTTGGGTATTTCGAAGTTCTTTAAGGAGATCGTCCACAAAGATAGTCTCAGGAACAAACAGTGGCGTTTGGAGAATTCGTTTCCAGACAATATTGTCAAAGCCATCCACAAAAGCGGCATTCAACAAGCGCTTGGTGTGAATCAAACCAATCACATTGTCCTTATCCCCATCATAAACAGGGATACGTGAGAAATTTTGCTTTAAAATACTCTCGATAATCGTTTGACTGTCATCCTGAATATCTACCATAAAGGCATCTGTTCGGGGCACCATTAGCTCACGAGCCATTAGTTCATCTAAAGAAAAGACTCCCTGTAGCATTTCAATCTCATCTGCATCCAAGGTTTCCTCACTCTTGGTCAACATGTACTCAATTTCATCTCGAGTCATCTTTTCATCCGCATCATCAAAAGTCATTGGTGTTAAACGACTTAACAAATTGGTTGAAGCAGATAACAGCCAGACAAAGGGACTGACAATCTTTCCAAGACCAATAATAATTGGTGCTGTTCGAATTGCCAAAGCATCTTTCAGATTGAGGGCAATCCGTTTAGGATATAGTTCACCAAAAACAATAGAGATGTAGGTCAAGAATGCCAAAGAGAGGAAACTTGCAATGGCATAAGCTGTTTCTCCGTTCCCCATCCAAGAGGCAATTACTTGTCCAAGTGTATCTGCCAATTTTGCCCCTGACAAGATCGTGATCAAGGTGATACCGACTTGAATTGTTGATAAAAAGTGGTTAGGATTTTCAAGTACCTTTAACAAACGGATGTAACGTTTGTCTCCCTCTTCTGCCTTTTGTTCTACTCGGGAACGGTTTAGTGACACCATTGCCATCTCAGTGGCTGAGAAAAAAGCATTTAACAAGGTCAAGATAAATAATAATACAAACTGTAGCAACAAATTCTGACTGCTCGGGTCTTCCATAGTCCTTCTCCTAAAATAGTATCTTGTGTTTCATTATATCATAAAATTCTTCAGGATTCACATTATTTTTCATTTAAACAACAACTCCTCTGCCTCTAGAAGACAAAGGAACTGTTTTATTGTATCTATTGTTTCTAATCTGTCACCGTTACTTGACCTGTTCGGTAATCAAGCTGGATTCCCTTTTGAACATTGGGGATTAGCACGTTGAACTCCAATTCGCTATCCGAAGATTTGGCTTCAATTTGTGAAGCAGATGGAACTAGATCCTCATTTGTCGCATAGTGGAGTGTCACGCGGTAACGGACCCTCTTATTTTTGTCCAAGGATTTTCTGACCAAACTCTCATAGTAGTTCTGACCTGTCGAATCTTCAGCCTGCGCTTGGTTAGCCCAAGCTGTCTGGACTGCAATGTTCTTAGGATTGCTGGTAGAGGCATCAAAACCATCCAAACCACCTATCAAGGCATAGCCCAGCAGGTGTCCTCTATCGACTGCATGTGTGTAGGCTCCCTTTAGATTCTTAACCTGATGCCATCCTGGTGGCGTCCAAGAGGTGGATCCATTTCCTGTTTCTTCACGATTCTTATACTGCCGAGTCGCTTGGGATAAGATGGCATTGGCAACAGTTGGGACTGTTTCTTTTCCAACTGTCTTTGTTTTATTATCCGCATAGGGTTTGCTTGAAACCTTGGCATCTAGATTGGTTTTATTGCCATTGACAACAAAAGCCCCTGCTCCATTCCACTCGAGATCCCCCTTGATTTGGTTCTTTATCGACTCAGTTAAGACACTTTCAGCCAGCTCCTGACTGGGAGCTTCTGAAGCTTGTTTTTTCTGACTAACCCTAGTCCTAGGGGTGTTTGGCGCTGTCTGCATCTGCTTGATATAATAGCTTCCCGCAGCCAAGAGTAAGAATAGAAGTAACCCTATCAGAGCTTGTCTTGTTTTTTTGTCCATTTTTCTCCTTATTTCTTTAGAAAAAGACTGGTCTCCCAGTCTAATTTCCTGTAAATTTGCTAATCAATTCCTGCCACTTTGCCGGAGATAAGATAGCCCACGGATCCTGTCCCTTTCCTAGGATGCCATAGCCAACCATCAAGCCGATTCCTAAAGCAAGGAAACCTATCAAGAGAACAATAAAAATCAACAGTAGGCGACGGAGTACATAGCGTAAGTTTTTATTCTTCTTCATCATTTGCCTCAATTCGCTGAATCTTCGCTCCTAGCTGAGCCAATTTCTCATGGAAGCGGTAATAACCTCTATCAAGGTGGACTAATTTACCGACAACTGTTTCTCCCTGCGCAACCAGACCTGTCAAAATCAAAGCAGCACTAGCGCGAAGGTCCGTTGATAAAACTTCTGCCCCCTGTAAAGCCTGCCCCCCTACAATACGAGCTGTGTCACGGATAATCTCTGAATGCAAGCCCATACGGCGCATTTCCTCCAAGTGTTGGAAGCGATTCTCAAACACCGTTTCCACCATGGTGGATTCCCCTTTTGCGACTGTCATCAGAGCTGTAAATTGTGCCTGCATATCTGTTGGAAATCCTGGATGTGGCAAGGTTTTTACATGAACAGCCTTGAGATTTTCAAGTTGAGAACGAACACGAATACCTTCTGATTCCTCTGTCACTTCAACACCCATCTCAAGTAGTTTTGAAATCAAGGGACGATTATGCTCCCATACCGCATCACGAACGAGAACATCCCCGCCTGTCATGGCTGCTGCTACCATAAAGGTTCCAGCTTCAATACGGTCCTGTACTACAGTATGAGTCGTACCATGGAGGTTCTCGACACCAGTCACTGTGATTGTTTCTGTGCCAGCTCCCTTGACCTTGGCTCCCATTTCATTAAGGAAGATAGCGAGATCAACAATTTCTGGCTCACGCGCAGCATTTTCAATCACCGTTACACCATCAGCTAGAGTTGCTGCCATCATGAGGTTTTGTGTTGCGCCGACACTAGGGAAGTCCATGTAGATATGAGCGCCATGCAAGTGGTCTGCCTTGGCTTCGATGTAACCAGCTGCCTGAGTGATTTTTGCCCCCATAGCTTCCAAACCTTTGAGGTGGAGGTCGATCGGACGACTCCCGATGGTGCACCCCCCTGGCATAGAAACTTTGGCATGGCCTACACGAGCAAGGATTGGTCCCAAGACAACGATGGATGCTCGCATCTTGCTGACATATTTATAAGGAGCTTCCTCCGTGATATCACCAGTCGCATCGACCTCGACAATATGAGCTTCCTCATCAAAGTCCACCTTGGCATTCAGACCACGAACTACTTGATTCATGGTGAAAACATCTGACAAGATTGGGACGTTCTGCAAGACTGTCTTACCCTTGCTTGCTAGAATAGTCGCTGCCAACAAGGGCAAGACTGCATTCTTTGCTCCCTCGATTGTCACACTCCCGACCAGACGATTATCTCCGCCTTGAACCACAATTTTTTCCATAGTTGTTTCCTTTACTTTTGATTTTATAATAGTCCTCTAAGCGCTTCTTGCCACAGTTGGTACAAACTGATAAAGAATGAACTCAATATGTAGCCCATCACAATACTAAAGAAGCCGACCAACAAACGAACCTTTTTTGTGTTAGTAGCGGTCACTTTTAAAACCTTTTCCCATCTTACAAGATCCTTCAACAGGTAAAAACTCAAATAAATAAAGAGTATATGACTACTTATAGTGAATAATAATTGAACCATTTGACTATTATACCATCTTATCCGCTTGCGCGCTAGTTTTCGATTTTTCTACAAATTAGGGATTGTTTTTAAGGTAATCAATCGCATCCTGCAGGGTCTTAACAGGAACGATTTTCATCTCTGTTTTGATCGTTTTAGCAGCTTCTAAGGCTGTTTCATAGTTGCTTTTCGCATTGGGATCTGCTTTTTTTGCTTCTTCGGTGACTGGATTGTCAGGAGCAAAAAAGATGTTCGCTCCCTGACGAGAGGCTGCAACTACTTTTTTGTCAATTCCACCGATGTCGCCAACATTTCCATCGCGATCAATGGTTCCCGTTCCCGCGACGATGCGACCATTACGAAGTCCTGGATCTGCTATCTGGGTGTAGATAGCTAAGCTAAACATGAGACCGGCACTTGGCCCGCCGATACCAGCTGTTGAAAAGCGAATGGGAACGTCACTGGTCACTTCCGTACGGTCAATCAGACCAATTCCAATCCCGTTTTTCCCGTTTTCGAGAGTGATAATTTTACCTTCAGCAGACTTGACTTTTCCGTCTTCTTCATAGGTTACCTTGACCGTGTCCCCTAATTGTTGAGAGTTGACATAGTCGACCAAGTCTTTTGAACTGTCGAATGTTTTGTCATTAACAGCCGTCACTGTATCTGCAATGTTCAGAATGCCCTTAAAAGTCGAATTGTCCATCACGGTCAAGACATAAACTCCCAGGTACTTGAGTTCGATATCCTTACCAGCCGTCTTCAGTCCTTGATACTTGGCCATGTTTTGAGAAGTTTGCATATAGAACTGATTGATCCGCATAAACTCTGCATCCGTAGAGCCACCCGTAGTCTCCTTGGCACTTCGAATATCCGTAAATGGTGTTAACCAAGCATAAACAAGATGCGACAGGGTTGCGTGTCGAATCCCAACTGTCACAAACTGGTAAGCTCCTGCTTCCGTATCCTCTGTTTCATTGACTTTCAAAACTCGACGAATATCTTCCGCTCCACCTGGAACTTCTATGTAGTATGGTAAAGGTACTACAAAGGCTAAAAAAGTCAATACTAGTGCTAGGATGACATATAAGGGCCATCTAGTTTTTTTCTTCATGTTCTAATTCCTCCACAACACTGTTTGGGACATATTGCTGAATCTCCTGACCAAACTTCAGAAGTTCTCTCATGGCTGAAGAGCTAATATAAAGATGCTCTGGGCGACTATATAGGTAAATGGTTTCGATTTCTGGAGCCAGTTGATGATTGTAGTAATCAAAACTAGACTCGTATTGCAAGTCGGTGGTATTTCGCAAGCCACGGACAAGGGTCTTAGCACCCAGTCTTCTTGCAACATCTACGACTAGTTGGTCATGAGAAGCCAGCACCTCTACATTATCTAAATGCGCCACCGCTTTTTCGACTGCTCGTTTGCGATTTTCAGCAGGGAGAAAGCCTTGTTTGTGGGGATTGTAGAACACCCCGACATAGAGCTTATCAAAAAGTTTGCTGGCTCGTTCAATGATATCCAGATGTCCATTTGTCATCGGATCAAATGAACCTGTAAATAATCCAATTTTATCTGACATAGACTGTCACCTTACTAATTCCATAAATTTTTTCCTTCCAGATGCCTAAGCAGGTGATTTCTTCTGGAAGTTCTACAGACTTATCGGTTTCACAGACAACCATGATCTCTTCGGAGAAAAGGTTTCTTTCTGCCATTTTTTCGATATCTGCAACGATTTGTTCCTTGGCATAGGGAGGGTCTAAAAAGACCAGGTCAAAGGGACCTTTCACTTGCTCCAAGGCCCGTTCAGCCTCCATCTTTAAGAGCTGAAATTTGGAAACTTCCTTGGTCATTTGGATATTTTCAGCGATGATAGCTTGTGCCTTTCGATCCCGCTCCACTAAGACAGCATGGGACATCCCACGCGAGACTGCCTCAATAGATAAGCCGCCACTGCCAGCATAGAGATCCAATACACGACCACCATCAAAATAGGGACCTATCATGTTAAAGATAGCTCCACGCACCTTATCCGATGTCGGCCTCGTCGTCTTTCCTTCTAGCGTCTTTAGAGGACGCCCTCCGTAGATTCCTGATACGATTTTCATACCGTTTATTATACCAAATTATAGGCAAAAAGAGAAAGAAAACCGAACCTTGCGGTTCGATTCTCTACAAGATATTTTCGTAAGTATCGCGGACTTCTTGAGGCCAAACACTAGTCTGAACTTCTCCAATGTGTTTCTTGCGAAGTAAGAACATGGCCATCCGAGACTGTCCGATACCCCCACCGATTGTCAGTGGGAAAAGACCGTTAAGCAGAGCTTTATGCCATTCCAGCTCAAGCCGATCTTCGTCTCCTGTAAGAGCCACCTGGCGACGAAGTGTATCCTCATCTACCCGAATCCCCATTGAGGAAAGTTCAAAGGCACAACCAAGAGATTCGTTCCAAACTAGAATATCGCCATTCAACCCTTTGTAGCCATTTTCAGACTCTGTTGTCCAGTCATCGTAGTCAGGCGCACGTCCGTCATGCGGTTTCCCGTCAGGCAATTCGCCACCAATACCAATCAAGAAGACAGCACCAAACTCTTTACAGATTGCATTTTCACGCTCTTTCGGTGTCAAATCTGGATAGCGTTCCACCAACTCTTCTGTATGGATAAAGGTAATTTGTTTTGGCAAGATGGATTCAATATCGTAGCGCGCTTCTACGGCTAGCTCTGTCAGACGAATAGCCTTGTAAATCTTCTCAACGGTTTCTTTGAGATAAGCGATATTGCGTTGACCATTTGGAATCACTTTTTCCCAGTCCCACTGGTCCACATAAACTGAGTGAGTCGCATCAAGCGAATCTTCATCTGGACGAAGGGCCTTCATATGAACAAATAGACCTTCACCTTCTCCAAAACCAAAGCGAGCCAAGGTGTGGCGCTTCCATTTGGCTAGTGAGTGAACGACTTCATAAGTTTCATCTGGAATCTGCAAGACCTTTACGGATACTGGATGTTCGACACCGGACAGGTTATCCTGCATCCCATCACCAACCTTGCTCAAGATAGGGCCTTGAACTTCAACAACTTCTAACTTATCTTTCAAATACTGGGTAAAGGTGTTTTTGACAAAGGAAATCTCTTCTTGCTGATGGATAAAACTTTTCTTCATAAACGGCTCCTCAAAAATTAGTTAAAAGCATTATACACCTATTTCCAAGAAAAGAAAAGAGTAAATAAGAAAAAGTCAGAGCTCTTTCGAACACTGACTCTGTCATTCATTAATCGTTTCGACCAAAGATTCGTAAGATGCTAAGGAAGAGGTTGATAAAGTCTAGGTAGATGCTGAGTGCCATTGAGATGATCCAACCTGTCGCTACTTGTCCTCGTGACTGCTCATAAACATAGCGAATCTTTTGGTTGTCCCAAGCAATCAAACCTGAGAAAACCAAGACCATGGCAATACTAATCATGTAGTCAAAGAAACTATTGGCTAAAAATAGATTGACAACCATGGCAATGATGAGGCCGACAAGTGCTGCCATCAAAGCTCGTCCCACTCCACTCAAATCTTTCTTGGTGAAAATTCCGATCACCGCCATGACAAAGAAGAGAAGGGCACTGGATACAAAGGCTGATAAGACGGTCCCAGGTGTATAAAAGGCTACGACAAAACTGAGCGTAAATCCATTTAAAACAGAATAAACTAAAAATACTGGGAGAGCTGCTGGGCTGTTCTTCGCAGCCATGCTACTTGCAACAAAGACTAGAGCAAGTTCTGCAAAAGTTGCAATCATCAACCAGAGACGACCATGCATTAAAAAGTAAGTCAATTGAGCTTGGAAGACTGTCAACATCAAAGCTGACACCAGAGCTGATAGACCAATCCCAAGTCCTACAAAGGCATAAACCTTGGCGTAAAATTGATTGAGACCTGAACGTTCTTGAATAATCGTTTGATTCATTCTAATTCTCCTTTTCTCTATAAGTATGTCTTGATTATAACAAAGATTTTATAAATTAGCTAAAATAAAACATCAATATACCTGCTGCAACTGCCACGTTGAGACTTTCTGCCCGACCTTTCATGCTAATATGAACCAGCTGATCAGCACTCTCAGCCATGACAGAACTAATCCCCTGTCCTTCATTTCCCATGACTAAAGCAAAGTTTTCTAAGGGAGAAAGCTCATGATAATCCTTGGAATCTTTAGATAAGGTCGTTGCCAGAATGGGCAAGTTGCTCTTCTTTGCCTCTTCTACAAAGGAAGCAAGAGACATCCGATAGATGGGCAAGTGAAAATGACTTCCTTGCATGGAACGCAGGGTCTTGAGACTGTAAATATCTGCTGACTTGTCTGAAACAATGACCCCTGTAAAACCTGCAGCATCCGCAGTTCGAATCATGGTGCCAACATTACCAGGATCTTGGACATCTTCTAAAAACAGAAACTTACCCTGACGGAAATCAGGCAGTCCTACTTCCTCTTTTTGAATCACCGCAACAATCCCTTGAGGGGTTTGCGTATCTGCTAAATCTAGCAAAACTTCTTCAGACACCCAAACCGTTTGCGGAAAAGCGGCTAGCTGATCTCGGTAACTTTCTAAGGCAAAAATCTTCTCCATCGTCACTCCTGCTTGAACAGCTTCTTCAAACAAGTGCCAGCCTTCAATCAAATAGGTAGACTTTCGATATTTTTTTTGATGCAATTTCTTGGCATTTTTTACCACAGAATTGGCTTTTGAGGTTATAATAGTCATAGAAGTATTATAACACAATCAAAGGGGTTTGGTATGCAAAAGGTTAGAATGATTGCCCAAGGTAGGGTGCAGGGTGTTGGTTTTCGCTGGGGCGTTTATACTTTAGCGCTTGAAATTGGTGGCATCACCGGTCGTGTCTGGAATAACGACGATGGCACAGTGGAAATTCTTGCTCAGGCAGAGTCCTCTGCCACTATGGCAAAATTTATCCAAGAAATCCGTAAAGGTCCAACGCCTTTTTCAAAAGTTACCTATCTGGATGTACAAATGAGCAACTTTTCATCCTATCCAGACTTCAAAGTCGCAAATTAGGTCTCTAGAACTATTGTATATTTTACAAAAAAACAGTAGAATAGAAAGGTATAATTTTTAAAGAAGGAATGAAAACATTGAAATCTATTAAACGTTTTGCCCTCTCTGCTATGGGAGTGGCTATGCTACTCGTCTTGACAGGCTGTGTCCAAGTAGACAAAGCAACAGGACAACCTACTGGTTTTATCTGGAACACTATCGGATCGCCTATGGCAGAGGCTATCAAGTACTTCGCTACTGATAAAGGTCTAGGCTTTGGTGTTGCTATCATTATCGTAACCATTATCGTGCGCTTGATTATCTTGCCACTTGGTATCTACCAATCATGGAAGGCAACGCTTCACTCTGAAAAGATGAATGCCCTCAAACATGTCCTTGAACCACATCAAACACGCCTTAAAGAGGCAACAACTCAGGAAGAAAAACTAGAAGCACAACAGGCTCTCTTTGCTGCACAAAAAGAAAACGGCATCAGCATGTTCGGTGGTGTAGGATGCTTCCCTATCCTCATTCAAATGCCTTTCTTCTCTGCTATCTACTTTGCAGCCCAATATACTGATGGAGTATCTAGCTCTACCTTCTTGGGTATCAATCTCGGTTCCCCAAGTATGATCCTTGTCGCCTTCGCTGGTATCCTCTACTATCTCCAATCACTCCTTTCACTTCACGGAGTAGAAGACGAGATGCAAAGAGATCAACTCAAGAAAATGATTTACATGAGCCCACTCATGATTGTCGTCTTCTCCCTCTTTGCCCCAGCCAGTGTGACACTTTACTGGGTTGTCGGTGGTTTCATGATGATTCTCCAACAGTTCATCGTTAACTATGTTGTTCGTCCAAAACTTCGTCAAAAAGTACGTGAAGAATTTGCCAAAAATCCACCAAAAGCAAGTTCAGCATCAACTACAGGCGGGCGAAAAGATATCACTCCTAACCAAGCAACTGCAATTACGACTACTAAGAAACATAAAAAACGTAATGCTGGTAAACAACATTCTAGAAAATAAGGTAACGGCTTAGCTGAAAGGCTAGGCCTTTTTTGCATTACAAAAGCCTGATGTTCCCATCAGGCTTCTTTTTTATCCATGTACACGTTTCATATAGTCTTGATAGCTTTCTGTATCCATGAGTTTTTTGGCATTCTTGACACGATCTGCTGTTGGTGGTTTTACCCCTTCAAGTGAGTATGGAATTCCAAGTTCACGCCACTTGAATTCTCCCATAGTGTGATAAGGTAGAATTTCAAACTTGTCAACGTTTTTGAGGGTTTTGACGAATTTGCCGAGTTCAATCAAGTCCTCATCTCTATCTGTCAAGCCTGGAACCAGCACATGGCGAATCCACACAGGTTTCCCAATATCTGATAGATATTTTGCACAGGCCAAGATATTTTTATTAGTTTGGCTGGTAACGATTCTGTGTTGTTCGTCGTTGATCTCCTTGATATCCAAGAGAACCAAATCTGTCACAGCCATGAGTTTATTAAACTTTTCGAGATAACGTGGTTTATTACGGAACGGAAGGGCACAGGTATCCAAGGTACAGTGGATTCCTTTTTCCTTGGCCTTGGTAAAAAGGGCAATCAAGAAATCAATCTGTAAGAGGGCTTCTCCTCCACTGACAGTGATTCCTCCTTTGTCTCCCCAGAAACCACGGTAGCGAAGGGCTTCTGTTAAGACATCGTCTACTGTCCGTCTTCGTGATTTATTGGTCTCCATAGCCCATGTATCAGGGTTATGGCAGTACTGGCAACGCATCTGACAGCCCTGCAAAAAAACGATAAACCGAATCCCAGGGCCATCCACCGCCCCAAAACTCTCTGTCGAATGCACCATTCCTGTCACTTGTCCATAGTCAATTGTTTCTTCAGACATATCGTCACCTTCCTTGAAACCGTTTTATAGTTTTATTATATCACGAGTAAGGTGAAAAACAAGGTTTTTTGTCTATTTTTTAGAAAGCAATCTGTTTTTCACTTTCATTTTCAATTTCTTTTAATGATCCGGTTCAAAATCAAAACCATACAAGGTTGCGAAATAGTCCTCAGGACGCTCTGCACGGCGGATTTGACGGGCTTTGCCTTCTTCGGTATAGAGGATTTCTGCCGAGCGTAGTTTAGCATTGTACTGGTAACCCATGGAGAATCCATGTGCACCTGTATCATGAATCACCAGCAAATCACCTATTTCTGTATGAGGTAGTTCGCGATTGATGGCAAATTTATCATTGTTCTCACAGAGCGATCCAACCACATCTACGACCTCAACAGGGCCGTCTGGATGAGTGAGGTTGGTGATATGGTGGTAGGCACCGTACATGGCTGGGCGCATGAGATTGACTGCTGAGGCATCCACACCCAGATAGGTACGGTAGGTTTTCTTTTTATGGGTGACTTTGGTAACGAGAACCCCGTGAGGTGCCAGCATAAAGCGGCCTAATTCAGTAAAAATCTTGACCTGACCAAGCCCTGCCGGCGTGAGGACTTCTTCATAAACCTTACGCACACCCTCACCAATCATTGCAATATCATTTGGCTCCTGGTCTGGGCGGTAGTTGACTCCGATCCCACCTGAAAGATTGATAAAGTCTAGTGAAATGCCCAATTTTTCTTTAATTTCCACAGCTAATTCAAAGAGCTGACGGGCCAACTCTGGATAGTAGAAATGGGTCACGGTATTGGATGCTAGGAAAGAGTGAATCCCAAAAGTCTTGGCTCCTTTTTCCTTCAAGATAGCAAAGGCTTCAAAGAGTTGATCCTTGGTCATACCAAACTTGGCTTCCCCAGGATTGTCCATAATGTCTGTTCCTAATTCAAAGACTCCGCCTGGATTGTAACGACAAGAGATGATTTCTGGAATGCCTGCCGCTCGCTCCAGATGCTCAATGTCTTCAAAGGCATCCAAGTTAATGGTCGCCCCCAATTCTCGCGCATAAGCATACTCTTGGTCTGGCGTGTTGTTTGATGAGAACATGATCTCAGAACCAGGGAAATCCAGTTTATGGCTCATCAAGAGCTCCACATAACTAGAGCAGTCCACACCACAACCTTCCTCTTTGAGGATTTTCAAGATGGCTGGGGTTGGAGTGGCCTTGACTGCAAAATATTCCTTAAAGCCCTTGTTCCAGGAAAAGGCCTTGTTGACTGCTCGCGCTTTCTCGCGGATTCCCTTCTCGTCATACAAGTGAAAGGGAGTCGGAAACTCTGCAACAATCGTTTCTAAATCTTCTCGGCTGATAAATGGTGTTTTCATAAGCTTCCTTCTATTCTGTTTGCAAAGAAAGGCTGGGACAATCGTTCCAACCTTTAGTTCTATCTCTTATTTGTCTTCGTCAAAGATATTTCCAATCTCAACATCGATGGATTGGTTCTTAACATCAATATTGGTTACTTTCAAGAGTGACTTGTAATCAAACTGCTTTTCACGTTCTTCTTGGGCATTGTCTGCAAAAACTGCAACGCCAGCTAGTTCAGAGTCAAACTCACGCAAGAGACTAATCATACCGTTGACAGTTCCCCCACCTTTCAGGAAGTCATCCACGATCAAGACACGACTGCCTGCCTTGAGACTGCGTTTTGAAAGGAACATTTTCTCAATGCGGTCACCGCTGGAACCTGAAACATAGTTGACGCTGACCGTTGAACCTTCGGTAATTTTCAAGTCACGACGCACAATGACAAATGGAACATTGAGGACATTGGCAACTGCATTTGCGAGTGGCACACCTTTTGTTGCTACTGTCATAACGGCATCGATTTTTTGGTCCATAAAGCTCTTGGCAATGATACGCCCAATATTTTTCAAAATGGCAGGTGTACTGAGCAAATCAGACAGGTAGATGTAGCCACCTGGCAAGATACGGTCGCTTTCTGAAAGTTTGTCACGCAAGTCTGCGATCATTTCTTTGGCTTCATGACTAGAGATTGATGGTGTAAAGATAACGCCACCACCTGCTCCAGTCACAGTCTGAATATGGCCGATTTCGATTTCCTCAAAGGCACGCTTGATAATCACGATATCCTCTGAGATAGATGATTTAGCAGATTCGTACTTTTCCGCAAAGGTATTGAGACTGGTTAGTTTGTATGGATTATTAATCAAATAGTTGGAAATGACAACCATTCGATCACTTCTTCTTAATTTCATTTTTATTTACCATTCCATTTAATTTTGATATTTTATCCATTATACCACATTCACATAAAAAAACGAACATTATTGCGTAAAAAATGCTCGTTTTTCTTAAATTATTAATCTAAATCTGGTTTATAGAAGGAACGATTGTCCATAGCGAAGATTTTATTGGTCATCTCTCCTTTGTCCACCAAAGCTAGAGCTGTTGACATCATCATCATGCTGGCATCGAGATTATCGATCATATGAATAATCTCTGCCTCCATAATGCGTGGACGGACTGGACTTCCATACTCCAGCAAGCCATGATGACTGAGAATCACATGGCGCAGTAGCACCACTTCTTCTCTGGTATCATCGATGCCGAGTTCCATAACTGTCTTGGTAATTTCGCTATCGATGAGGGCGATATGGCCGATGAGATTGCCTCGCACTGTGTACTCCGTCTGATCAGGACCACTGAGTTCTAAAACCTTGGCCAAGTCATGCAACATAATCCCCGCATAGAGGAGGCTCTTGTTGAGCTGAGGATAGATGTCGCTAATGGCATCTGCCAAGCGCACCATGGTTGCTGTATGATAGGCCAAACCCGTTTCAAAGGCATGGTGGTTGGTCTTGGCAGCTGGATAGGAGTAGAATTCCTTATCATATTTGGTGTAGAGGCTGCGAACAATACGCTGCCAGACAGGATTTTCAATCTTGAAAATCATTTGCGACATGTAGTCACGGATTTCCTTAACATCAACTGGCGACTTGACCTTGAAATCAGCTGGATCGTTGGGTTCGCCAGGCTGAGGCAGGCGGAGAGTAATTTGATTGACTTGAGGAGTATTATTATAAACTTCTCGGCGCCCTTTCATATGGACCACTTTCCCTGCGGTAAAGGCCTCAATGTTATGAGGCTGGGCATCCCAGAGTTTTCCTTCAATCTCGCCACTATCGTCTTGGAAGGTAAAAGCTAGGTAGTTTTTCCCAGCTCGTGTCTGTCTCAGGTCAGCTGATTTGATCAGGTAAAAGCCTTCAAACAGCTCATCTTTTTTCATGTGACTAATCTTCATATTCTTCCTCATCTTCTTGGAAATGGAGTAAATCAAGCGCAGGCTCACCTTCTGATAACTCAATGTGACGGAGCGTTCGCTCAATAGCTGTGGTGCGACGGTTTAATAATTCATCAATATTGCCAGAGGCATGTTGGAGATGCTTTTGTGCCTTGACCAAAATTCCCCCGAACTTGCCAAACTCCGTCTTGACGCTGGCAAGGGTCTTGCTGATATGGTCAGCACTCTTTTGGATATTGAGAGTTTTGAAGCCAACTGATAGAGAGTTAAGCAGGGCTGACAGGGTACTTGGCCCTGCGACAATAATCTGCTCCTCCCGTCTCAAATCATCAAAGAAAACAGGATTGCGTACAATTTCTGAGTAGAGACCTTCTGTCGGGACAAACAAAACTCCAAAATTTGTTGTCCTAGGGGGAGCCAAGTACTTGCTCTTGATATCCTTGGCAAAGCGCTTAACGCTTGCCAAGAGTGACTTGCGACAGCGTTCGATCTCGTCCTTGTCACCTGCCTCATAGGCTTCTTCCAAGCGGTAATAATCTGCCAGTGGAAACTTGGAGTCAATCGGCAGGTAGACATATTCCTGGTCACCTTGGCCAGGTAACTTGATGGCATACTCTACTCGTTCACTGGAGTTTTCAACCGTTGCAAATTCTCGTTCGTACTGGGCAGGAGTCATGATGTCTTCGATGATTTGACCCAGTTGCAATTCTCCCAGAATGCCTCTCGTTTTGGTTCCAGAGAGAACCTTGTTGAGTGCACCGACATCGCGGGCAACTGTCTGCATTTCTCCAAGGCCACGATTGACAGACTCTAGTTGCTTGGAAACTGTCTCGAAGGAAGCCTGCAAGCGCGTCTGCAAGGTCTTTTCCAGTTTTTCCTCGACCGTCTGGCGCATTTGTTCTAAACGTTGCTCATTTGATTCCTGCAAGGCTTGGAGACGTTGGTCGGTCTTATCTCTGGTTTGAAGGAGATTCTCGTTCATCTCCTGTCTAACTTGCGTCAGGCCTTGGTGCAACTCCATTCGCACTTCCTGCAAACGGTCGCTGACAGCCACTTCCAAGTCTTTTTGATCTAGCTGACTGGCTTGCCTGGCTTGTTCAAAGCGATAATCCAGTTGATCTGAAAGATTGTCTGCCTGATCCTCCAAACTCTTGCTTAGGTGTTTCTCCTGCTTATCCTGCCTTTGCCAAATCAGAAAGAGTCCGGCTAGGTTGGCAATTAATAATAGTAATAATACAGTCTCCATCCTACCTCCTGTCCTTGCTATGCAGCACGACGACATAGCCATCTGGGCAAGTTACCGCAACTTCCCTATCTATATATTCGTTAGAAGCGTACACTTTTTTAAAGAAAAAATTCTCCTCTGTCAACTCGTACTTGGCTCCGAGAATAGTCAGCTGGCTATCCCGAACCGGCATAAAAGCTAGATAATCATAGTCTGAACGGGGTTGAAGCTGACTGGTCCCTTCTGGACAATAGCTAATCACATTTTGCCCATCCTCAATCGCTATCTGACGCATATAGGGGGCCAACTTGGGATTGCTAGGTAGAAAAACATTGGCCAGCATATGATCAATCCGACCACCCAAAGCACCAAAAATAGTGACCTGAGCCTGGGGATTTTGCTCAAAGATGGTTAAGAGAGCCAATTCCAGATCCGTATCGTCCTTTTCTGGCTGGGCTTGAACAAAATGTTGGGCACGTTTTTGAATCAACTGATGTTCGTCTGCAGTGACAGAATCAAAATCCCCAACTGCTAGAGTGAGAGGAAGGTCTTCTTCCAAGACCCAGAGCGAACCGCGATCCACACCGACAAAGCAATCAAAATCCGTCCGATAATGACCGCGGTCTCCGCCTGCAAAAACGGCAACCCTAGTCCAGTTGTTTTCTGAGAGTTTGCACTCGTTCATTGATATCTCCCTTAAAGACATAGGATCCTGCTACAAAAACTGTAGCACCAGCTTCTTTGGCTTGGGCAATAGTTTGATCATCAATACCACCATCCACTTCGATTTCAAAGTTCAAACCTTTTTCCTGACGAATGGCAACCAACTCACGGACCTTATCCATGGTTTCAGGCAGAAAGGCTTGCCCGCCGAAGCCAGGGTTAACCGTCATGACCAAAACTTGGTCAACTAGGTGAAGTACGTGTTTGACAGCTTCAACCGGCGTACCAGGATTGATAACCACCGAAGGTTTAACACCGAGCGAACGAATTTTTTGGAGGGCTCCATGGATATGAGGCGTTGCTTCGACATGAATGCTGATAATATCTGCACCTGCACGCGCAAAGTCTTCTAAATGGTGCTCAGGATTTGCTACCATCAAGTGGCAGTCAAAGACCATCTTGCTATGGGGGCGAAGAGCTTCAACCACACCTGCACCAAAACTGATTTGTGGTACAAAGTGACCATCCATGATATCGATATGGGCGTACTCTGCTCCAGTTGCTTCTAGGCGTTTGATTTCACGTTCAAAGTTGGCATAATCTGCTGCCAGAATTGACGGAGCAATCTTGTATTGAGACATAGGTTTCTCCTTATTTTGGAATTTTTTTGCTGACTTTTTTATAGGTTTCTCTGCGATTTTCAATCTCGCTCAGAAATTGCAGGTAGTTGTCAAAACGGAAGTTCGCAATGATACCTTCCTCTACTGCTGGATTGACTGCACAAGACGGCTCATGGGTATGGGTACAAGTACGGAACTTACAGTCTCGACTGACAGTGGCAATCTCTGGAAAAGCCTGATTGAGGTCTTCTGCTGTTGACACTTCATAATCCAGTGATGAAAAGCCTGGCGTGTCTGCGATTTTACCTCCATTGAGATTATAAAAACTAACAGCTCGAGTGGTATGGCGCCCGCGACCTAGACTATCAGAGATTTCTCCCGTCTCTAGATTGAGGTCCGGTGCGATTTTATTGAGAAGGGTTGATTTTCCAACACCTGTCTGCCCCATAAAGACTGTAGTCTTGCCTGTTAACAAGGGCAGGAGTTCTTCCTTACTGGTCACAAAGTCATAGCCAATGGCACCGTAAGTCTGCTGGTAAAAATCCAGTTTTCCTCTATCTTCCAGCAAGTCCATTTTAGAAATATAGACGATAGGATGGATACCCTTGTGCTCCAAAAGAACCAAGAAACGATCCAGCAAATTGCTGTTGAAGTCCGGTTCCTTGACGGACATGATCACCACAGCTTGGTCAATATTGACAATAGGTGGACGGACCAGACTATTTTTCCGTTCGTGAATCTTGAGAATATAACCTTCAGAATTTTCCTCCGCAGAAAAATCTACCCAGTCTCCGACGTATGGCGTGTGGCCTTTTTTACGGAAATTCCCACGCGCGCGTGTTTGATAGACCTGACCCTCACTCTCCACGTAGTAGAATCCTGCCAAGGCTTTAATGATTTGTCCCTGCATCTTAGAATCCTTGTCCTTTAAGCGCATCTGAAAGGCTAGCAAATTCTTCCAAGCTTAGTGCTTCCCCACGCACACTTGGTGACAAGCCTGCTTGGTCCAAAGCCTTGGTCAGCTTATCCTTGACTTCTTCGGTCTTGCCAAAGTAGCCTGTTAAGTTGTTCCACAAGGTCTTGCGACGATGGGTGAAACTAGCCTTGGAAATCTTAAAGAAGAACTGTTCATCTTTCACTGCTACAGCTGGCTCTGGACGGCGCACCATTTTTAAAATGGCTGAGTCCACATTTGGCGCTGGCACAAAGACCGTACGAGGCACGATGAAGGCAACCTTGGCTGTCATATAATACTGCACAGCAATCGACAAACTACCATAAGCCTTGGTATTTGGCTGTGCTGAGATGCGATCCGCCACTTCTTTTTGCATCATGACGACAAACTCACTAAAAGGAATGCCACTCTCGATCAAGTGCATGAGAATAGGCGTCGTAATGTAGTATGGCAAGTTGGCTACTACCTTGATTGGTAGTTCAGGATTTTTGAAATTCTGGATATACTGCGCCAAGTCAACCTTAAGAATGTCCTCGTTTACTACAGTAACATTGTCAAAATCACGTAAAGTATCTGCTAAAATTGGCACCAAACGGTGGTCAATCTCAAAAGCCATAACTTCTGCCGCACGCTCAGCCAAAAACTCCGTCAAGGCACCAATTCCTGGGCCAATTTCGATGACATTGACCTGGTCATCAATCTCAGCCGTATCCACGATTTTTTGAAGGATATTGGTATCCGTCAGGAAATTTTGCCCGAAGGATTTTTTAAAGGTAAAACCGTGACGCTCCAGCACTGCCTTGGTCACGCTATAATCTGCAATTCTCATCTATTCTCTTTTCTAATTATTAGCTAAAAATAATATATAGAAGCCACACAATTCCTAGTACCAACAAAATCCAAAATACAAAAAGAACACGATGTTTGTTCCCTTTTGAATCAGCTCCAGTCATATCAAGCGCTTTCTTATCTTCTTGGGGGTTCATTTTCTTCAATTCATCCTGATAGGCAACCGAATCTAGAATATTGTCTTCTGGCAATAATTCTGAAGCATAATAATCAGGAAAACCCATAGCAAGGCCAATTAGGTTCTTATCCGTTAGAGAAAAATCCAAATCTTCTGGTTGATTTTCCTGAATAGCTCGGATATTTTTTAACAGTTTATCAGAAACTACAGACACTTGATTCATAAAAACTACATCCAAAACATCAAATCCAAGCACATCACCGTCTTTGACATTTGCAAGAATATAACGAACAAAGGCATCATATAGTTGCAAGGCTTGCGGGGCATTTTCTTCTAAAAAAGACCGATTTTGGAGGGCATTTTGCTGGAATTTTTCAATAGAAAGTAAGATATCTACATTCTGCTCTTGGTAAAACTTT
The DNA here is from genome assembly GCA_963552835.1 of uncultured Streptococcus sp. Lineage (GTDB taxonomy): Bacteria > Bacillota > Bacilli > Lactobacillales > Streptococcaceae > Streptococcus. Next base: position 19,302 of record CAUVMH010000013.1, read on the forward strand.
TCTGCTTCCTCTTCATCTTCTTCGAGTTTTTCTGCTGTTTCCCAGAGAGCAATAGGAGCTTTTAAATCTTCTTCATCCCAAAACAATTGCCAAAAATAAGGTATTGTGTAAATTCCCTCTGTTAGAATACGGGCTTCATCTCCGTTTTTTAAGTAAATATGGCTTCTATTGGCCATGTTGTTTCCTTTCAATTTTTTAAAAGTAAGATATGGAATTCTACTCATCCCTCTTCCGTAGATAAATCTATATAGACTTTCAACATATCTTCAGAAATTTCAAGTTCTATCTTATGAGGTAGGACACCAGTTCCCATACAGCCAGCATCTCAATCTATTCACTTCTATTGTAACACATTCCGCCTACATTTTGGGACGGTTTCTCAATCCTCATAACTGGTCATAGCATCTTCAACTTCAGCTAGACTAATGCCAAACAACTCTAAGCGCTTAAGGAGTTGCTTGCCGTTAGAATAGCCGATTCGGAGCTGTTCGCCTAGATACTCTCGGCGTCTACGGCTGTCTGCTCCCGCTAGAAAACCTAGGCGAATCAAGTCACCACGACTGATGTCAAACTCGTTCTCGTTTTCAAATTGCTCTGTCACCTGAACCAGCGCTGTTTTCAGGTCCTCATAGCTAGCATGTTCGATTCCCAGAGAGCGCCCCTTGGACTTGGATTTGGGAACAGCCTCATCTCGCTTGAGAAAGGCATGCTGCACCGTTGGAATGGCCGTCATAATCATGCGACGAATCCGCTCCCCATTAAAATCTGGATCTGTAAAGACAATGACTCCATGCAGTTCATGCAGGCGACGAATCCGCTCTATATCCTGGTCATTTATGGCGGAACCTCGTGTCTCATAGGTTTCCACGTCAAAGTAACGTTTGAGATTGGCCGTATCATCACGACCTTCGACCACGATGACTTGGGAAATTTTTATTTTTTCCATATTACTAGTTGTCATCCTCAAATTTAGAAAGCTTAATTCGCAAACAAACAGTATAGGTCACTATCCATAAAATAAGCAAATACACAATGTTTACAACGATTTGTGTTTCATCTTTGTATGCCAACATATATGGTGCTAAACAACTTGCTAAATTTTTAATACAACTTTCAAAATAATTGATAAAACCCAATATGTCAAGTAAGTTTAGCATGGTAATAATTGATTTGATTGCATCCCAAAATTTTAGTAAGGCGCTTAGAGGAAGATACCAAAGAAAAATATAGAGTATGGTTATTGGGTATCTCTTCAATATTTTGAAAAACTCACTTGACCGTAATTTAAAGAAAAAAGCATCGCTTCCACACAAATCATTATGTTCTTTATAACCTAATAAAAATTTTCCTATAGTCAAAGCATCACTACATTGATATATATACCAAAAAATGCTAATCCATATCAGTATAATAAAAGTGAATATTAGCTTTATCAAATTTCCAATAAAAAACGATACAACACATAATATAAGTCCCAAGTATAGATTAACTTTAAAAGTTGTATTAATTTTTAACCAATTAAATAATTTATCCAATTCCAAATATCCTTTCAGCATTTGCACTGGTCGCAGCAGCTAATTCTTCTGTCGTTAAGCCACGCAAGTCGGCAATAAAGTTCACCACATAACGTGTGTAGGCTGTTTTGTTTTCACGGCCACGTTTAGGAACAGGAGCCAGGTAAGGGGCATCTGTCTCAACGAGGATTTTATCCAAAGGAAGTTTCCTAGCAGCCTCTTGGATATCCGTCGCTTTTTTAAAGGTCACCACTCCTGAGAAAGAAATGGTCATGCCAAGTTCGACAAACTTATCAGCCCACTCCAAAGAGCCTGAAAATGAATGCATAATCCCACCTCGTGGACCAACGCCCTCGCTCCTGATAATCTCATAAGTATCTTCTAGCGCATCACGAGTGTGGACCACAAAAGGCAAGTTCACCCCCTTAGACAGCTGAATCTGACGACGAAAAACCTGTTCCTGCACTTCCTTAGGTGCTGTCATCCAATGGTAGTCTATACCAATCTCACCTAAAGCAACAACCTTGGGATGTTTTAGCTTTTCAAGCAAGTAAGCTTCGACCTCGTCTGTGTATGTCCCTGCTTCCGTCGGATGCCAGCCAATAGTTGCGTAGAGTTGCTCATACTCATCTGCTAACTCTAGGGCACGTTCAATGGTCGGCTTGTCAAAACCAACAATGTTCATCCGAGTCACGCCCATCTCAGCAGCCAAGGCGATTTCTTCGGCCTCACGTCCTGCAAATTCTTCTACATTTAAATGTGTGTGCGTATCAAAAATCATCTCTTCTAACCTCATTTTCTTCCATCTATTATACCAAAAATAGCATCACTCGGCTTGTAAAAATATTCTAATACCAATCATTCTCCCTTGACTGCTCTTTTTCAAAGCAGTATAATAACACTTATTGAAATTTTCAGCAAAGGAAAAGAAAATGTTTAGAAAATTAAAATATACCTTTATCGGTCGACCACTCAAGTCTCTCACAGACGGCGAAGGGGGATTGTTGGGAAAAATGCAGGCACTTGCAATGTTATCCAGTGATGCCCTGTCTTCTATTGCCTATGGGCCCGAACAAGTCATTCTCGTATTAGTCAGTCTGTCTCCTCTCGCTATTTGGTGGAGCCTCCCTATTGGTATTTTTGTCCTCTTACTGCTCGCTAGTTTGACCATTTCTTATCGTCAGATCATTCATGCCTATCCTCAAGGTGGAGGAGCTTATATGGTCACTCGGGAAAATCTCTCCCCTGAACTGGGCTTGATTGCAGGAGGCAGTCTCCTTGTTGACTATATGCTGACAGTAGCCGTATCCGTCGCTTCTGGAGCTGATGCTATTACAGCAGCCATACCTGCCCTCCATCCCTACAATCTTCATATCTCTATTTTCCTAGTCTGCCTGCTCATGCTCTTGAATTTAAGAGGATTGAAAGAATCTGCCAGCTCTCTGATGATTCCCGTCTACCTCTTTATCTTCAGTACCGTCTTTCTCTTGCTTTATGGGTTCTTTCAACTATTTACAGGTTCCCTAAACTATCAGGCGACTTCAACCATTGGACAAACTGTTCCGAGCCTTTCCATCATTCTCCTACTAAGAGCCTTTACCAGCGGCTCTGCCTCTCTGACAGGGGTTGAAGCTATTTCAAATGCGGTACCATTTTTTAAAACTCCGAAAGAAAAGAATGCTGCCCAGACTTTGACCATCATGTCGCTGATTTTAGGATTTCTTTTTGCAGGCATTACCTTCCTAAACTACTGGATGGGTATCACGCCTCAACACGGAGAAACCATCCTCTCGCAAATGGCCAAGGGCATTCTTGGTGATTCATTCTTTGGTCATGCTAGCTACTATCTCTTCCAGTTCTCGACAGCCTTGATTCTAGCCGTAGCTGCAAATACTGGCTTTTCAGCCTTCCCTATGCTGTCCTACAATATGGCCAAAAACAAATACATGCCCCATCTCTTTATGGAAAAAGGGGATCGCCTTGGCTACTCCAATGGTATCTTAACTCTGGCTTTTGGAGCTATGATCCTTCTTCTCATTTTTAATGGGAATACTGAACGCTTGATTCCTCTTTATACTATCGGGGTCTTCGTTCCCTTTGCCCTTTCTCAGACTGGGATGATTCGCCATTGGAAAAAGGAAAAAGGAGCAAACTTCTTAAAATCTGCCTTCGCTAATATCCTTGGGGCCATCATTTGTTATGCCATTGTCCTCATTTTACTCCTCTTCAGACTGGGTGATATCTGGCCTTTCTTCCCAATTATCCTAGTTTTAACCTTCCTCTTTTTGTCCATTCACAGCCATTACCAAAAAGTGGCAAAACAACTGCGACTCTACGAAGGAATTGAAAAGCGCACTTATGACGGCAATCTTGTCCTTGTCCTAGTAGGAAATGTTACTCGAGTAAGTGTCGGAGCCATTAACTACGCTCAAAGTATCGGTGATGAAGTGTTAGCCATGCACATTTCTACTAAAGAAACGGCAGAAAAAGACCAAGAAATCCTCCAGGAATTTGCCGATTACTTCCCAAATATCACTCTGAAGAATATCAACACTAGCTACCGCAACATCATCACCCCTAGCGTCAAGTATGTCAAACGAATCGCCCAAGAAGCTAAGCAAAAAAACTACACCGTTACAGTCCTTGTACCACAGTTCATCCCTAACAAGCCTTGGCAAAATATCCTGCACAATCAAATGAGCCTCAAACTAAAATACGCTCTCAGATGGCACGAAGACGTCGTTGTCGCTAGCTACTCTTATCACTTAAAAGAATAAACAAAAGCTCAAAATCATTTGTTTTTGATTTTGAGCTTTTTTATCTGAACTTCTCAAATTTTCTCATAGATCAGAGACTTATTCCATGATACAAAACTCATACGGAAATGTATGAATCCTTCACTATCTATACTTGTTGAGCAAAACAAAAGCCAGTAGACTCGAGTTCCTACTGGCTTCTTTGCTGAATTTGTTTGGATTATGCAGCCAAAACTTTGCGTCCTTTACGACGACGAGCTGCCAATACGCGACGACCGTTTTTAGTTGACATACGGTTACGGAATCCGTGTTTGCGCGCACGACGAAGTTTACTTGGTTGATAAGTACGTTTCACGATGAATACCTCCTCATAGATTTTGTATTCGTTTAGCCGGCTATAAAGTGATCAGTTACTAAACATACTTTACTATTCTATCTGATTCTGATACTTTTGTCAATAGCTCTAGGCAAATGTTTCCAGCTTTTTCTAATGTAAGCCCTATCTACGATACTGTTTCAAGAAACGAGTCATCTTTTCTTGGATTTGTGCTAACTCATCTACACGAGGGAGGTAAACAATACGGAAATGGTCTGGTTCTTGCCAGTTAAAACCGCGACCATGAACCAAGAGAACCTTTTCCTGCTTCAAGAAATCAAGAACGAACTGTTCATCGTCATCGATGCGATACATATTGCGGTCAATTTTAGGGAAGATATAAAGACCCGCCTTCGGCTTGACCGCAGACAAACCGGGAATATCTTGAATGGCATTGTAAATGAAGTTTCTTTGCTCGTAGATCCGTCCACCAGGAAGGAGCAATTCGTCCACTGACTGGTGACCTCCTAGTGAGGTTTGTACAACTTGCTGGGCCAAAACGTTGGAGCAAAGGCGCATATTGGACAGCATATTGAGACCTTCGATATAGCCTTTAACATGGTTCTTAGGTCCAGACAAGACCATCCAACCTACACGGAAACCAGCGATACGATGGGATTTTGACAGACCATTCATGCTGACACAGAAGACATCTGGTGCCAGACTAGCTACTGAGACATGCTCATGACCATCCATGACCATACGGTCGTAAATTTCATCCGCAAAGATGATCAAGTCGTTTTGACGGGCAATCTCGATAATCTCTAACAAGAGTTCCTTGGGATAAAGAGCTCCTGTCGGATTATTTGGATTGATGAGAATAATAGCCTTGGTATTTGAAGTGATTTTTGACTTGATATCGTCAATATCAGGGTACCATTCTGCAGCTTCATCACAGATATAGTGAACGGCATTTCCTCCAGCTAGGCTGACAGCTGCTGTCCAGAGAGGATAGTCTGGCATCGGTACCAAGACCTCATCACCATTGTCCAAAAGCCCCTGCATGGACATGACAATCAACTCACTGACACCATTTCCAAGGTAGATATCATCAATATCCACATTTGGAAATTTCTTCAGTTGGCAATACTGCATGATAGCCTTACGAGCTGAGAAAATCCCTTTAGAATCAGAGTAACCTTCACTATCACGCGCATTCATAATCAAGTCATGAATGACCTCATCTGGCGCTGTAAAACCAAATTCGGCTGGATTCCCTGTGTTCAGGCGCAAAATCTTTTCTCCGTTTGCTCGCATACGCATGGCTTCTTCCAAAACAGGACCACGGATATCATAAGCAACATGCTCTAGCTTGCTAGACTTGTTAAATTCTTTCATCTTTTTTCCTCAATTCATCGAGATAGTAACATTATACCACTAGAAAGTCGCTGCGACAAGCTTCCATAAACAAGGAAACAAAAGAAAAAACATTGACAAAGAGAATCCTCACTAATTCTCTTTTCTTTTATTTCTATATACGCACTAAGTCTATGACCAACAATATGGTTTAAAATATGATTTTTACTTTACTTCTTTAGTGAAAAGGGTTACAATAAAAGCAAGAAAATTTCAGGAGGTTTCATTATGGCACAACGTTACCAAAATGTTATGGTCGCAATTGATGGTTCTAAAGAAGCGGACTTGGCTTTCGTCAAAGGTGTTTACACTGCTCTACGCAATGAATCCAGGCTCACCATTGTCCATGTTATTGACACACGCGCTCTTCAAAGCGTATCTACCTTTGATGCTGAAGTTTACGAAGAACTCCAAGCCGATGCTGAAAGTATGATGAAAGAGTACGAAAAGCGTGCAAAAGATGCTGGTTTAACGGATATCCACATCGTCATCGAAATGGGAAATCCCAAAACTCTCCTCGCTCGGACGATTCCGGACGCAGAAAATGTTGACTTGATTTTAGTTGGTGCTACAGGTCTCAATGCCTTTGAACGCCTCTTAGTCGGTTCTTCATCTGAATATATTCTCCGCCATGCAAAAGTCGATTTGCTGGTCGTGAGAGAAAGTGAAAAAACATTGTAAATAGTAAGAAAAGGAGCCTAGAGCTCCTTTTTATTACTTATTATTTCTGTTTCTTTCTTTATGTCGCTCATAAGCCTTAAGCTGACGTTGTAGCTCCTGTTTAATGGCAGGTTCTGGAGCATATTTTTCTTCCCAGTCATCTGGTTTTAAAATCTTGTGTGTAACTGGGTCAAAATGAGCTTTTCCATCAGGGAAGACCTTCCCCATATTCGCTTCATGGACAATATCAAAAATACGTTCTGGATCTACTCCCATCAAAACAAAACTACCGTATGTGAAATACAGTGTGTCGATCAAAGCATCCACTTGACCGACCAAGTTTTGCTTAGCAGGTGTCTTTTTCGCCACTTTCTCTGCTGCCTTATCAAGTGCTTCATGCATGCTTGCAAGGGACTCTTGGAATTCTTCCTCCGAAGAACTTGCCGCGCGAACAAACTCTACTAATTCTTCAATTTTAAAGTCTGCGCGGTGGGTTGCACCTTCAACATCCCATGCTTGTGGTTCTTCTTGAGTTCGTTCATCCATCATGTGGTGGAAGGTCTTGACTTTATTAAAGTGGTAGTCCCGACTGACAAACACTTTTTCTGAAGCCAAAACACCAAAGTGCTCAAGCGCCTTGTGGATGCCATCTTGTTGATTACTTGCCGTAATATGTTTAGCAACCTCTTTGGCACTGCTACTGCCATTTCCCATAGCGACTGACATACCGACACCTGCTAACATCTCCAGGTCGTTGTCGGAATCACCAAAGGCCATGACTTGGTTGAGAGCAAAGCCATATTCTTTCCCGACCCGACAAATGCCTTCTAGTTTGGAATTTCCTTGGTTAATGATATCTGCGGCAAAAGGATTGCTTCGAGTCAATTTCAAGTCTTGAAAATCAGCTGCTGCCTTCTCAGATTCTTCTGGCGTCATCAGCATCAAAACTTGATAAATGGGTTGATTAATCAAGTTAAGCAAGTCGTCTTCTTTTTGAGGAACTGCCTTGCTGACCATTCGATTAAAAGAACGGCTGACGGTTCTTGTCAGCACTGTCGGGATAAAACGACTAACCAGTTGGGAAAAGGATCCGAGACCAAATGACATAATCTTCGAACCAACAACGGCATGCTCGGTTCCAAGAGCGATTTCTTTACGCTCCTTTTTAGCATAAGCAATCAGTTGACGCAGGCTTGACTTAGCAATCGGACTTGCAAAGAGTACCTTTTCTTTATTAAAAATGTATTGGCCATTGTAGGTCACCGCAAAGTCTAGGTCCAAGTCTTCCATCAATTCCTTGACAAAAAACGGTCCTCGTCCTGTCGCTACTCCAACAAGTACCCCTTGCTCTTTGACAATCTTAATCGCGTCCTTAGTGGATTTCAAAACACTCTTGCGATCGTTGACTAGCGTTCCATCAATATCAAAAAAAACAGCCTTGACTTCCATCCTATCCCATTCTCCCCTTTTGTGTTACAATGATTATACCACATTTCAGAAAGAGTGACTAAATCATGCCTAAGAAAATCCTTGTTTTACATACAGGTGGGACTATTTCCATGCAAGCAGACGCCACTGGTGCCGTTGTAACTAGTCAGGACAATCCCATGAACCATGTTTCCAATCCACTTGAAGGGATTGAGGTTCATGCCCTAGACTTTTTTAATCTACCAAGTCCCCATATCAAACCCAAGCATATGCTTGCACTCTATCATAAAATCAAAGAGGAAGCTGATAACTACGATGGAGTTGTGATCACACATGGGACGGATACCTTGGAAGAAACAGCCTATTTCCTTGATACCATGAAAATCCCACACAAGCCCATCGTTCTAACAGGAGCTATGCGTAGTTCCAACGAACTTGGTAGTGACGGTGTATACAACTATCTGAGCGCTTTACGAGTTGCCAGCGATGATAAAGCAGCCGAAAAGGGTGTGCTGGTCGTCATGAACGATGAGATCCACGCAGCCAAGTATGTTACCAAAACACATACAACCAACGTCAGCACCTTTCAAACCCCAACACATGGACCACTTGGCCTCATCATGAAGCAAGAAATCCTCTACTTCAAAACGGCTGAACCTCGTGTCCGGTTTGATCTCGAGCGTATTCAAGGTCTGGTTCCCATCATCTCAGCCTATGCCGGTATGACAGACGAGCTGATCGATATGTTAGACTTGGAACAGCTGGATGGCTTAGTCATTCAGGCTTTTGGAGCAGGCAATGTTCCCAAAGAAACAGCTCGAAAGTTGGAAAATCTCCTCCAAAAAGGAATCCCAGTCGCCTTGGTCTCACGTTGTTTTAATGGTATTGCTGAACCTGTCTATGCCTACCAAGGCGGAGGGGTGCAGTTGCAACGAGCTGGTATTTTCTTTGTCAAAGAACTCAACGCTCAAAAAGCTCGCCTCAAATTATTAATTGCCCTTAACGCTGGACTAAAAGGACAAGCCTTAAAAGACTATATGGAAGGCTAATCCTCTTCTCTAGAACACAAAATCAGGAAATCGTGAAGATTTCCTGATTTTTTCTATTTACGTTTTCGTGTAGAGCGACGTTCTGTCAAACCGTGAGGCAAGAGAACTTCACGTTCTTCCAACTCTTCCTTATGCATAATCTTAGTCAACATACGCATGCTGATAGCACCTAAGTCATAAAGAGGTTGAGCAATAGTTGTCAAGTTTGGACGGGTAAAGCGTGAGATTTGTGAATCATCACTAGTAATGATTTCAAACTCTTCTGGCACAGATACACCGTGATCAGCCAAACCATTCAAGACACCTGCTGCCAATTCATCGCCTGTTACAACTGCGGCTGTAGCTTGTGATGAAATCAAGCGTTCTGCCAAGGCATAACCATCGTCATAGCTATATTTTGATTCAAAGACCAATCCCTCACTATAAGAATGTCCAGCTTTTTTTAACGCTTCCTTATAACCAATCAAACGAACCTTGCCATTGATATCATCGACAAGTGGTCCACTTACAAAAGCAATTTTCTCATTTTCTTTGAGAAGGTAACTCACAGCATCAATCGTTGCTTGTTTGTAGTCGATATTTACACTTGGAAGTTGGTGTTCAACATCCACAGTACCGGCAAGAACAACCGGTGTCCGTGAACGAGAGAATTCTGAACGAATCTTTTCAGTCAGGTGATAGCCCATAAAGATAATCCCATCGACTTGTTTTGAAAAGAGAGTGTTGACCACTGAAACTTCCTTTTCATCATCCTCATCACTATTTGCTAAGACAATGTTATACTTGTACATTTCAGCAATGTCGTCAATCCCCTTAGCAAGTGTTGAGAAATAACCATTGGTAATGTTAGGAATCACAACTCCGACTGTCGTTGTTTTCTTGCTAGCCAAACCACGTGCTACCGCATTTGGGCGATAGTCCAAGCGATCAATCACTTCTAGGACTTTTTTTCGAGTGTTCTCTTTAACATTCTTGTTGCCATTAACGACACGGCTAACTGTTGCCATTGAAACTCCTGCTTCACGGGCAACATCATAAATCGTTACTGTATCATCTGTGTTCATTCCGTTTCCTTTCTATAATGAAAATTTCGCTTTCACGCATCTACTTACTCCATTTTATCACTTATTGTAAACACTTTCAAGTATTTTTAGGAGAAACTTTGAAAAAATTTCATTCTTCATTCCCATTTTGAAAAAGCGAGTACGATTTCTTGATTTTTGAGATATTTTGCTGTATGATAAGGAAAAATAAAAGGAGGAGGGGAACTCTTATGGCTTTTACAAATCCACAGAGACGTTCCGCAAGTTTTGGTGTTGTGACCAGTCTACCCGACGATGTTATCGACTCTTTATGGTTCATTATCGATCATTTTTTGAAAAATGTCTTTGAATTAGAAGAAGAACTCGAATTTCAGCTTCTCAACAACGAGGGGACCATTACCTTCCATTTCTCTAGTCAAAACCTTCCGACTAGCATTGATTTTGATTTCAATCATCCTTTTGATCCCCTTTACCCTCCTAGGGTCCTTGTTGTAGACATGGACGGCAGAGAAACCATCCTCCTTCCAGAAGAAAATGACCTATTTTAAAAACTCTAGCTTCTCGGCGTAAACTGCTGAGGAACTAGAGTTTTCTTTTTCTAATAAATGGAGCGACTAACAACCAGAC